>JABWBZ010000168.1 GCA_013359335.1 bacterium | reverse complement strand
AAGGTAGCGTCCTGAATATCCTCGACTTTATACGAAGCGTTTTTTACTTCTTTTCCGCTGTCAAAACCGCTGTTTCCATGGCGGCGTTGCTGCGCACCGAAAAAATAGCGTTTTAAAATTCGATAAACCGCCATTAATAGTAACGCGAGAAAAATATAACGCAAAATACCAAACATCCCGAATCCTTTGGGTTAAAACTGCTCCAGAAAACGCAAATCGTTTTCCGAAAATAAACGTAAATCGTTAACATTGTACATGAACATGGCAATCCGTTCGATGCCCATTCCAAACGCATAACCTGAGTAGCGATCTTTTTCGTATTGAGCATAGTCGAACAAAATCGGATTGACCATTCCCGACCCCATGATTTCAATCCAGCCGGAATGTTTACACGTCCGGCAGCCTTTTCCATGACAAAAAATACAACTGATGTCCACCTCGGCGCTCGGTTCGGTAAATGAAAAATACGACGGACGAAAACGCGTACCGATATCGCTGCCGAACATCCTGTGCACGAATGCGGCAATCGTCGCTTTGAAATCGGCAAACGTCACGCCTTCGTCGACGACCAAACCTTCGACTTGATGAAAAAACGGCATGTGCGTGGCGTCCGGTGTGTCTTTGCGGTACACGCGCCCCGGACAAATCATCCGGATCGGCGGTTTTTTTCGCTGCATCGTACGCGCCTGCACCGGCGTCGTGTGCGTGCGCAGCACGACCTTATCGCTCACAAAAAACGTATCCTGCATGTCGCGTGCCGGATGATCTTTGGGAATATTCACCGCTTCAAAATTATAATAATCCAATTCGACTTCCGGCCCGTCCTCGACGGTAAATCCCATGCCGGCAAAAACGGATTTGATTTCCTCGAGCGTCTGCGTGATCGGATGAAGATGCCCGTAAAAGCGGCGGCGTTCCGGCAACGTCAGATCGATGTCGGGCGTCGCGCTGTCGTGAAGCGTCAGCGCGTTGCGGATCGCGGCCAGGCGTTCTTCCACGAGCGTCTTGACTTCGTTGAGAATTTTGCCGTACTGAGGTTTTTGATCTTTTGGAATTTCCTTGAGCCGCGCCGTGGCCTGCGTAATCGCGCCGTTTCGCCCGATATATTTGGCGTGTAATTGATCCAGCGCCACACGATCGAGGCTTTTCCCGTCAGCTTCAGAGAGAAAATCCGATTTAATTTTTTCTAATTCTTGAATCATTTTTTTGCATTCCGAATTGCCGAAACAACTGTAATGAATATACTAACAAAAAAGAGCCATAAGCAATAATTAAAAGTTGCAGAATGGCTCTTTTTCAGTAATTCTATTTGCAAGAAATGAAAAGATTATCCGTTGATCGCCTGTTTGGCAACATCGATCAATTTGGCAAACGCCGGCGCATCGTTCATCGCCATATCGGACAGAACTTTGCGGTTGATGTTGATATTGCATTTCTTCAATGCGCTGATGAACCGCGAATAGCTCAGACCGTGTTCGCGAACGGCGGCGTTGATGCGGACGATCCACAACGAACGCATGTTGCGTTTGTTCACTTTGCGGTCGCGCGTGGCATAGGTCATGCCTTTTTCGACCGTCTCGACGACGTTGCGCAAAACATTGCGGCGGTTGCCAAAGTTGCCTTTGGCGGCGTTCATCAATTTTTTGCGGCGAGCGCGCGACGCGGGGTTATTGGTTGCTCTCGGCATAGGATTCTCCCACTTAACGTGATTCTTTTTGGTTAATTATACTCTTTTGACGGTTATTTCAAACCCAACATCTTCTTGACGTGGCCTTCATCCGACGGATGGACGAGATGTTTTCCGCCGAGGTCGCGCTTACGACGATTGGACTTGCTGCTCAAAAGGTGCCGTGCGGTAGATTTCTTACGCATCAGTTTGCCAGAGCCCGTAACTTGAAATCGTTTTTTTGCACCGCTGTTGGTCTTCTGTTTTGGCATGGTTTCCTCCGGTTTATGTTAAATGATAATTTTATTTCGATTCATTTAAGCCCGCGAAACACGCAAAAAAATAAATTTAGCGTTTTAGCGTCATTCGCGGGAAATATTTATTTCTTCACAAAGATCATCACCATGTTGCGGCCTTCGAATTTCATCTCACCGTCCAATTTTCCGGTTTTTTCGAGGTCTTTTATCAAGCGTTCGGCTAATTCCGCGCCGAGTTCTTTATTGGCAATTTCGCGGCCTTTGTATACGATGACGGCTTTGACTTTATATCCTTCTTCAAGAAAGTTCATGGCATGTTTCATTTTGAACAGGTAGTCGTGTTCGTCCGTAGACGGCCGGAAACGCAATTCCTTCAATTCTCCGACGTGCGTATGTTTTTTTCGCGCGTCTTTTTCTTTTTTTTGCAATTCGTACCGGTACTTCCCGTGATCGATGATTTTGCAGACGGGCGGTTCGGCATTCGGCACAATTTCCAATAAATCCATGTTCTCTTCCCGGGCCATTTTTAATGCATCATACGTATCGATGACGCCGATTTGTTCGCCTTTAGAACTGATCAAACGTACCTTGGGTACGCGGATCTGCTCATTCATGCGGATTTGTAATTCTTTTGCGATGTTAACCTCCTTCGATGAACGATTTTATTGCTTGGGTCGACGCTCACTTAATCTTGTGATTTAGTTTCAATTTTCTCGCGAATATCTTTGATAAAATTTTCAAGCGTAACGGCTCCTTGGTCGCCTTTTCCGTGACGTCGAACGGCAACTTTAGTATCCGCCACTTCTTTATCCCCGATGACGAGGATGTAAGGAATTTTTTTCATTTCCGCTTCGCGGATTTTGTAACCGATTTTTTCATTGCGCGCGTCCACTGATGAACGGATTTTTTCCGACTCAAAGCGTGTTTTTAATTGTTCGCCATACGCGACGTGTCCGTCCGCAATCGGCAAAATAGCCACTTGAATCGGGGCAATCCACGTCGGAAAATTGCCGGCATAATGCTCGATCAGGATCGACAAAAATCTTTCCATCGAGCCGAACGGCGCGCGATGAATGATCACGGGGCGATGTTTCTGATTATCCGCACCGATGTATTCCAGTTCAAATCGCTCCGGCATTACGTAATCGACCTGAACCGTTCCAAGCTGCCACTTGCGGCCCAAGGCATCCTTGACAATAAAATCGATTTTCGGACCGTAAAACGACGCCTCGCCGATGCCGATTTGATAAATCAAATTCATGCTGTCGGCAACTTCTTTGATTTCGCGCTGCGCTTGTTCCCACATTTCCGGTGAACCGGCAAACTTCTCCGCATTTTGCGGATCGCGGAACGACAACCGCGTCGTCACGTCCATCCCGAACGTTTTGAATACGAGTTGGGTTAATTCCACTGCGTTGACCAATTCGTCCTTCAACTGATCGTGACGGCAATAGATGTGCGCATCATCTTGCGTAAAACCGCGCACGCGGCTGAGTCCGGTCAATTCTCCCGATTGCTCGTACCGATATACCGTGCCGAATTCCGCCAACCGGATCGGCAGATCGCGGTAGCTGTGCGGTTTCGAGGAATAAATCTGATGGTGATGAGGGCAATTCATCGGCTTCAGAAGATATTCTTCATCTTCAACTTTGATCGGCGCAAATTGCGAGTCTGAATAATACGGATAATGCCCGGAAGTTTTATATAAATTTAAATTGCCGATATGCGGCGTGATGACTTCCTGATAGCCGCGTTTGATCAATTCTTCTTTGATAAAGTTTTCTAACGTCCGGCGCAAGACGGTTCCATTAGGCAGCCAGACCGGTAACCCGCCGCCAATCGCCGGCGTAATCAGGAAAAGCTCGAGTTCTTTGCCAAGTTTACGGTGATCGCGGCGTTTCGCTTCTTCAAGCATGGTCAGATATTCATCCAACTGCTTCTTCGAAGGAAAACTGATCGCGCGCAGGCGCTGCAACTGAATATTATTTTCATCGCCTTTGTAGAAAGCGCCGGCAACCGACATGACCTTAAACGCTTTGATCAGACCGGTATGCGGAATGTGCGGGCCGCGGCACAGATCGGTAAATTCGCCTTGCGTGTAGGAACTGATCGTCTGGCCGTCAGGAATGTTTTGAATGATATCGAGTTTGAAATCCTGTCCGATGGATTTAAAAAACTCCATCGCTTCGCTCCGGGATAATTCTTTACGCGAATACGATAATTTTTCTTTGGCGATCTTTTCCATTTCCGCTTCGATCTTCGGAAAATCTTCCTGGCTGATTGCGCGCGGCAAAAAAATGTCGTAGAAAAATCCCGCTTCCGTCGGCGGGCCGTCTTCGAATTTAGCTTCTGGCCAGAGCCGTTTGACCGCCTGCGCCATCACGTGCGCGGACGAATGCCAGAATACCTGCATGCCTTCCGGCGTATCGGTCGTCAATAATTTTATCGACGCGTCTTCATTAATCGGCGTAGTCAGGTCGACCTGCTTGCCATTAACATCGGCAACGACGCATTTTTCAGCCAATCCGCGGCTAATGCTTTGCGCAATGGCGAGCGGCGTGGTTCCTTTTTCAAAGGTTTTAACAGACTGATCGGGAAACCGGATATTGATCTGCGACAAAAGAGATTCCTTAAACTAAGTTACCTAATTATTGTTGACCTGAAGGTTAAGCAGTTTCTTCAGGTTAATTAAGGTTTGCGGGCATCCGCAATTTTTACCATCCATTCAAAATGGGCTGACATTTTAGTGGAATTCATTATAAAAGTCAATAAAGAAGTCAGGAATTTTTCTTTACTTCAACTTCTTCTTTTTTTTCAGGTTGGACGGCCAGAAATTTCAACTGCAGCATGGCCAGAAAATTTACCAGAAACTCCCGATTCACATGCTTTTTGTTGATGGTAATAATTACTTCATCCTCCGTCGACTCGATCTTCAGAGGTTTCATAAACCCTTTGCGTATTGTTGCGGTATAAATAGCGGTAACACAACAATAAACAATTTTTTGCATGGAATTTCAATATTTTTTTCCGAATTGGTTCAGAACAATCCCGTAATCTGTCCGCGTTCATCCACGTCGATCAATTCCGACGACGGCACGCTTGGCAATCCCGGCATGGTCATCATTTCACCGGCAATCGCGTATAAAAATCCGGCTCCCGCCGAAAACCGAATATCGTCAATCGGCACGGTAAAATTTTTCGGGCATCCTTTGAGCGCCGGATCGTGCGAGAGCGACAGATGTGTTTTGGCAATGCAGACGGGAATATTTTCCATGGCTTCATCTTTGGCGATTTTGATTTTCAGCTTAGCCAATTTCGATAATTTAATCTCCTTGCCGCCATAGATGTTTCGCACCACGGCGGTTAGTTTATTTTCGATCGAATCGTTGACGTCGTACGTAAACCGGATTGACGACGATTTCTGGCACGCCGCCACGACCGCTTCGGCCAATTCCGTACCGCCCGCTCCTCCTTTTCCCCAGACGTCGATGGGCACAACCGTTTCCGCGCCGGTTTTGGTGGCAATTTCTTTGATTGCACGAATTTCATTTTCCGTATCGCTGGTGAATTTATTAATCGCCACGACCACCGGCACTCCGAATCCGATGATGTTTTCAATATGTTTTTGTAAGTTTTCACAGCCTTTGGCAACCGCATCCACATTTTCTTTTTCCAAAAGCGTTTTATCGATTTTCTTGCCCGGCACGGCTTCAAACCCGCCGCCATGCATTTTGAGCGCCTTGACGGTGGCAACGATCACGCCCGCCGACGGCCTCAATCCGCTTTGGCGGCATTTAATATTGATCAATTTTTCTGCGCCGCAGTCTGCGCCGAATCCGCATTCCGTCACAACATAATCGGCAAATTTCAATGCGATTTTATCCGCGATCACGGAATTATTGCCGGTCGCGATATTGGCAAATGGTCCGGCATGCATGATACAGGGTACGCCTTCGATTGTCTGCACCAAGTTCGGTTTGATCGCATCTTTCAAAAGCGCCAGCAGGGCGCCAACGACTTTCAATGAACCGGCACGAATGCCTTTTTTCTCACGGGTCGCTCCGACAAAAATTCTCTCAAGGCGTTGCCGCAGATCGCTGAAATTTTCCGCCAGCGCCAGAATGGCCATGATTTCGCTCGCGGCGGTGATGTCGAAACTGCTTTGGCGCGGCACGCCGTTATTGTGCCCGCCGAGGCCGATCACGATTTGCCGGAGCGCCCGGTCATTCATATCGATCACGCGATTCCAAAAAACATTGTTGATGTCGAATCCCAGCGGATTGCCTTTGTGCAAATGATTGTCCACCACGGCCGCCATGAGGTTGTGCGCGGCAGTAATCGCGTGAAAATCGCCGGTGAAATGAAGATTGATATCTTCCATCGGCAGGACTTGGGAATAACCGCCGCCGGTCGCGCCGCCTTTAATGCCGAATACCGGCCCCATCGACGGTTCGCGCAGCGTGGAAATGACATTCTTCCCGATTTTGGCCAACGCCTGGGACAAACCGATATTCACGACCGTTTTCCCTTCGCCGAGCGGCGTCGGCGTGATCGCTGTAACGAAAACATATTTCCCATCGGAACGGTTTTTCAATCGTTCCATCACATCAAGTTTGATTTTGGCTTTGTAATCCCCGTACAATTCGATATCGCCGCGATTTAATCCGATTTTTTCGGCAATCCGTACGATCGGCTGCATGGTGACTGATTGCGCTATTTCAATATCGCTTTTCATGTCAATTTCCTTTGTCTCGTGAACGCGTTCGTTTACACCTTAACATAAGGATTTTCAACAAAGACCAGTATGATATTGATCATGTTGCGATCTGTGATCAATGAGCGTTGATGAAATCCAAAACCAATTTCATAAACGCAGCTTTCGAATCGAAATGAATCCAGTGATTGGCCCCGCTAACGATCTCGAGTTTACTGTTTGGAAAATGATGCGAGATCAGAGACTGCTCTTTCGATAGATCGTAATCGGACAACTCCCCGCCGATAAATAACGTCGGGCCTTCATAACGCGCTCCGACATCCGCACGGAAACGTGAAATTTCATTTTCAGCAAATTCTGTCAGAGCAGGAATGTTCACCCGCCAGGACAAATGATTTTCATGGCGCACAAGGTTGGTCATCAAAAAATGGCGCACGACGGGATTCGGGACGCGTTTGGCCAATTCTACATCGACGCCTTTTTTTTCTGTATATTGCGTGAGATCGATATCGCGCATGGCGTATAAAATTTTAGTCAGGCCCTGGCCGTACGAGCGCGGTGCAATGTCTTCGACGATCAAACCATGCAAAGTCTCGCCGTGACGAAACGCATAATGCATCGCCACGTGTCCTCCCATTGAATGTCCGAGCAAATAAAAATGCTCGTGAATATGATCGTCGACAAATAATTCCAAATCGTCGCCCATCGCTTCGATCGTATGCGCCGGATGATGCGGCGATGCGCCGTGATTGCGCAAATCAAGCGCGTAAATATGTAACTCGCCGCTCATCTCACGCGCCAGGCTGTGCCAGTTGCGTTCCGACCCCAGAAGCCCGTGTAGTATGACAAGAGTTTTGTTTCCGTGCCCGTATTCGGCGAAATGAAGTTTCATAGTTTAGAATATGTTTTCATTAAATTTTAAATTAGATTAATTGTAAGACAAAGCGGAATCGATCATTTCAATGAGTTAATGTCAAATGTTGTGTAAAGTTTTTTAAGCGGCGATATGAAACTTGGTTATTGGTTTAGATTTTAGTGATTCTATAAGGGACGGAATCGAT
>JABWBZ010000167.1 GCA_013359335.1 bacterium | reverse complement strand
TTCTCGCCCAATTTGGCATTGGGCCGTGTGATGCCGTACACGCTCGACAAATCGTACGGAAGATAACGCGCCGGTTCGTGCCGGTTTTCGCCGCCATAGCTCAACATCAATCCGATTTTGTGGTCGTAATCGAGCCAGTCGACAAAAATGGCGCTGTGTTCGATACCGCCGTATGAATGATTCACATAATACAGCCAATCTCCCTTGATAATTTTGCTGACGTCAACGTATGGACCGGCTTTCACAGATTTATAAACTTCTTCCCGCTGTCCCCATGAATAACCCGCGCGCAAATAAACCGCATTCGCGTAATCCCAGCAGCCGCCCGGAAGAATCAACGCGCTGTCCAACGTCATCCGCCGGCCGGTTTCAAGCACATTTTTTCCGTCTTCTGCCGCTGTTTTTTCGGCTTTTTTTATGATCTTTTCATAATCATTATCATCATAATATTGCGCATAACTGGACATCGACGCAAACAGCAACAAGGCGGTTATGATTTTCATAATTCCTCCAATATCTTTCGGATATATCAAACCCTTTCGTAGAAAACAATTCCTACCCGGTGGATGTGATCGACTAAATCAGGATTGGTAATGGTATTAAAATTCAAGACGTCGAACTTGTACGGCATCATCGTTTCATCATTCAGCAAACTGCCGACATGCGACGCAATCCCGTCCGTCACAGCATTTCCTTCAAGCGCAATATCCACATCGCTCCCGTTTTTAAAGCTGCCTTTGGCGCGAGAGCCAAAAATTAAAGCCTTTTCGATTTCGCGATGCCGCCGCAAAATTTCTACAATGGCATCAATATCGCCGCGTTCAAGGCCAAACATAGTCAGCCGTTCATTTTTGATTTGAAATAACCGTAAACCTGTTGAATGGCGGGAAAATAAAGTCTTCTGATTACGTCGACGGCGCGGTTCGCCACATCCTCATTATAGGTATGGGACAATTCATTTCTTTTTTCAAGCATTTCAATCCATGTATGGCCGTCATGAATGATCTGTGTGTTGAAACCCTCTTTAATGGCTTCCCTCGGAAAATGAGTTTCAATTCCTTGCTCGTACAAATAATCCTTCATCGTCTTCCACGCCAGCTCGAATGTAAATTCAAACACTTGCACCAATCCACTGATCTCAATAGCGGAATAGTGTTCTTTATCTACAACACCTTCAAAAAATAAAAAAGCTTTTTCAAAATTTTGGAAGCGTTGTTTCCAGCGAATGTCCTGACTCATACGTCTTTGACTTGGTTTGTGACCTGAATCCGCAATATTTTACGCAATGCACGCCGTTATAGCAATTAAAAAAACATTGGACTGGCTGCTATCAAGCCAAAAAATGTTTTTTTCACGCGTTTCGCGTGAAATAATCTCCCGATTGATTTTCAAATTTCTTTCAATTAGTTTTACCGATGCAAAATTAAGGAGGCTTGTTTTGAATCACTCACCCCGATTTCTCAAATTGGTCAATGAATCAAAATCTCGCATTAAACAAACCGACGTACCGATGATCAAAAACCGCATGGATCGCGGTGAAAAGCTCATCCTCATCGATGTGCGCGAGGAAAGTGAATGGAACAAAGACCATCTGCCCAACGCTATTCATCTCGGCAAGGGCATCATCGAACGCGACATTGAAACCAAATTTCCCGACCTGAATGCGGAGATCATTTTATATTGCGGCGGCGGATTTCGCTCGGCTTTAACGGCCGACAATTTACAAAAAATGGGCTACACCAACGTCGTCTCGATGGACGGCGGCTATCGCGGCTGGAAAGACGCCGGATATCCTTTGGAAAAATAACATGAGCGATTTGACGATTCATTCCACAACTACGTTAAACAACGGCGTGCGCATTCCTGTTTTCGGACTCGGCGTGTTTCGCACTGACCGCGGCAGTGAAACCCGTGACGCCGTGTATCACGCACTGAAAGTCGGTTACCGGCACATTGACACGGCTAAATTTTATTCGAATGAACACGACGTCGGCGAAGCCGTCCGTAAAAGCGGCCTTCATCGCGATGAAATTTTTATTACGACGAAGTTGTGGAACAGCGATCATGGCTATGATAAAGCGATTCGCGCCTGTAACGAAAGTTTGAAACAGCTTGGTTTACCGTACGTCGATTTGTATTTAATTCACTATCCCGTTCGAAATTTACGGAAAGAAAGCTGGCGCGCGCTGGAAACGCTTTACGATGAAGGCAAATGCCGGGCGATCGGCGTCAGTAATTACACGATTAGCCATCTCGAAGACGTTCTCGCCTCTGCAACATTACTCCGGCGGTTAACCAGGTGGAATTCCATCCGTTTTTATTTCAAAAAGGACTGATGGAGTTCTGTCAAAAGCATCGTATCGCGCTTGAGGCGTACAGCCCTTTGACGAAAGGCCGCCGTATCAACGATCCGAAACTCATTCCTATCGCAGGAAAATATTCGAAAACCACGGCGCAAATTCTCATCCGATGGGCGCTCCAACATCACCTGATCGTTATTCCCAAATCGGCCAAGCTCCACCGCATCGAAGAAAACGCCAACGTTTTTGATTTCAATATTTCAAATGATGATATGACGCAGCTCGATGCGATGAATGAAAACTACCCCGTCGCCTGGGATCCGACCCATGAACCTTAATGCCTCTAGTTGTCACTCCCGCAAAAGCGGAAGTTCAGTCTGACTGAATTATGATAGTCCATGTACTCCATCAGGCATTGCGGGAAATTTCTCAGAGATAAGAAAAAGTAAAACTATTTCGATAAATGAATTCCCGCTTGAGAATGACAATTCAAAAACCAAATTTAAACTTATGAAAAAAATTTACCATCTCGCTACCTGCCAGACCTGTAAAAAAATCATCGCCGAAGTCAAACCCGGCAAAGACGTGATTCTACAAAACATCAAAGAAGAAACCATCACGCCGGCGCAATTGGATGAAATGAAAGCGCTCGCCGGTTCCTACGATGCGCTTTTCACAAAACGCTCACGTAAATTCCAGGAATGGAATTTAAAAGACAAAACGCTTACGGAAAAAGACAAACGCGACCTCATTCTCAAAGAATACACCTTCCTCAAACGCCCCGTTTTTATCATCAAAAACAGCATTTTTATCGGTAATGCCAAAGCCACCGTCGAAGGTATTAAAAAAGCTATAAAATGACTTAAGTCATTTGGCGGCGCATGTTCCGTTCGTATCTTAAACCGGAGCATGAGTTATGAATACGCTTTCGACACCATTGATTTTCAAAGAGATCGTGGCTTTGTACTATCCTGCTTCCGGAAATTTTAAATGCACTGATCCCGCTCCATCCGCATCACGATCGTTCACCGAAAAAACGCATTTTATCAACATAGACCTGCAAGGAGATTAACGTATGGACCGGATCAAAACGATTATCATGGGCGCGGCCGGACGTGACTTTCATAACTTCAATGTCGTGTATCGCGATAATAAAATGTTCGACGTCGTCGCATTTACCGCGACGCAAATTCCCAATATCGACGGGCGCAAATATCCCGCCACGCTTGCCGGAAAATTATATCCGAAAGGCATTCCAATATACGCCGAATCCGAATTGCCGGAATTGATTCGCAAATTCAAAGTGCAGGAAGTCGTTTTTTCATACAGCGACGTCTCTTATCCGTACGTCATGTCGCGCAGTTCCATCGCCAATGCCAACGGCGCGCATTTCAAATTACTCGGCGCGGGCGCAACCATGCTGAAAAGCACCAAACCCGTGATTTCCATTTGCGCCGTCCGCACCGGTTCCGGCAAAAGCCAGACGACGCGGCGCGTGTCCGGTATTCTGCGCGATCTCGGATTGAAAGTTGCCGCCGTGCGTCATCCGATGCCCTACGGTGATCTCGCAAAACAAAAAGTTCAGCGCTTCGCCCAACTCAGCGACCTGAAAAAACATAAATGCACGATCGAGGAAATCGAAGAGTACGAACCGCACATCGTGAGCGGTACGATCATTTACGCAGGCGTCGATTACCGAGCGATTCTCGACCAGGCGCAGCGCGAAGCGGACGTCGTCTTGTGGGACGGCGGCAATAACGATATGCCGTTTTTCAAACCCGATCTGAATATCGTCGTCGCCGATCCGCTCCGCACCGGCAATGAACTCGCGTATTATCCGAGCGAAGCCAACCTTCGCATGGCCGACGTCGTGATCATCAATAAAGTCGACACGGCGGATATCAAATCGGTGAATGTTTTACGTGAAAATATTCGCAGCGTCAATGCCAAAGCGACGATCGTCGACGCGGCCTCGCCGATCACCGTCGACTATCCGGAACGCATCGCCAGCAAACGTGCGCTCGTCGTCGAAGACGGCCCGACGCTCACGCACGGCGAGATGAAATTCGGAGCCGGCACCGTCGCCGCACAAAAATTCGAAGCCAGCGCGATCATCGATCCGCGGCCTTACACCACCGGCACCATCACCGAAACATTCAAAAAATATAAAGACATCGGCATCCTACTGCCGGCGATGGGCTATGGCGATAAACAAATCAAAGACCTTGAAAAAACGATCAACAAAGTTCCGTGCGACGTCGTCGTAATCGGCACGCCGATCGATCTCACGCGCCTCATCAAAATCAAAAAACCGACCGTGCGTGTGCGCTACGATCTGCAGGAAATCGGCCAGCCGAATCTGGAAAAAATCATCGGCAATTTTATCAAGAAATTCCGCAAGTAACAGCTCTTCTTCTTTGCTTTGACATAACGCGGGTTTATTTTTCTAAATAAGCCCGCGTTTTTTTGATCGTTGAGCGCAGTCTGATGCCGGAGGCACATCCTCCAGAGGCGGACACAGTCAGCCTCTGGCTGAGAAACGACCATTCGTTTTCACGTAATACACAATAAACGTGTATCGAAAACACTCAAAATACGCGTATAACATCACGCACCAAGCTTCCGCCGTCACAAAGAGCCATTAAAATAACGATACGAAGCCGATTAAATATCGAAAATACAGTCAATTATCCGAGTATGATGCCATAAGTTCAACAATGTATGCTTTAAAATACCGATTCTAAGGCCTACGATAATGATTTTATGTCATACGATCAGCATTTTATGCGTAACGATTAATATTTTATGCTTAACGATTAACATTTTATGTTTAACGATTGACGTTTTATGTTTAACGATTAACATTTTAAGGCTAACGATTGGCATCTTAAGACTAACGATACCGATATTTCATTCAACAACGCGATGTTTTCATTGGTCATTGTAAAGTTTTTTCTTGCCAAACGCCGCGCCGCATCGTAGATTTATAAGTCATTTCTTGAATTCTCTGTCGAGAATTGAATAATCAAATAGTTAATTCGATGCTCAATTTCTTTAAAAAAATTTTCAAAAGAGAAAGTACGAACGAACAGCCAACTGACAAGAATGAATCATTCTTTTTAAATTATAGTGATATCAAAAAGTTAGATTTTAAATATGCGGTCAAACGTGTATTGAATCAAGGAAAAGGAGATTTACTTTTTGAACCATTTAATTATTGTGACGTTGAATGGATGATAGCTAACAGAGAAAAAGAATTCAAGCAAATGCTTTTCAAAGAATATCAAGTCGCTAAGCCAATTATCTTCGATATGCCTAAAAAACCATTTGCTTATAGACCTATAAGTTACCTACAGCCTCTAGATTCTATTCTGTATCAAACCTTGGTTGATCAGACAATCAAATACACCCACATAAATTTTTCTAAACAAGTCTATAGTAACATAATAAATAAAATTACTAAACCTGAAGTGTTTGACAACCCAGTGTCACATTGGCTCAAAATGCGCGATAGCCTTAGGTACCAACATGCTAAGGGTGCAAATTTCTACTTTTTTTGTGACATTTCAGGATATTTTGAAAATATTAAAATCCAATCCCTTTTGAAGCGCATGAAACATTATGTAGGTAGAAATGAAATTGCTTATCTGAAGCTCCTGTCAGAGGTGCTCAAAACATGGCAATATGCTGATGCTCAGGGAATTGTTCAACCTCACAATGCATCATCAATCTTAGGAAAAATATATCTAGCTCAAGTTGATTCTGCATTTCGTTTTCTTGGAAAAAACTATCACCGATATGTAGATGAATTCCACATAATGGCCAAATCGGAAGAAGATTTAAGAGAGATTAGCATCCAGCTAAGCAGAGAACTTAGGCAACTTGGGCTGAACTTGAATATTTCTAAGTCGAAATCTTTTAAAAACGACGAAATCTTAGTGGAACTAGACAAAGACAAAGATTTTTTTGATAGTGTAAAATATACTCGCGAAATTCTGAAAGATTTTGAACTTAGCAATGTAATTTTAACAGAAAAATTTGAAGAAATCCTTTTAGACATTAAGCTAGGAAGAGACTTGGACAGTCGAGCATTTAGATATATAATACGGAAGTGGCAGCTTGATGGAAACCCGAAAGCAATAAACTCTTGTTTGGAAATCTTCGTGAAATACGTACATCTAACAGTTGATATAACACTTTATCTTAGACGATTTATTAATGAACAACCTTATGAACAGTTAATCTTCCAAACAATTTTTGATTTCCTAAACTCTGCTGAAAACATCTATCCATGGCAACAAGTCTGGTTCTTAGCACTTCTATTCGAAAATAAAAATCAGATTGTTATTGATAGTCAATTTTTATGGGACATAGTGCATGATCAAAATCAAGATGAGCTTTCTATCGCGCTCGCTTATTTATTATTAGCAAAAAACTTAGAAAGTCATGAGCTATTCTTAATAGAAAATACTTATTATAACACCTCATCGACTTTGATTAAGCGTGCAATTCTTTTTTGTATGTCAAAATTTACCAAATCATATAAAAAAACCTTCTACGAAGAAAAAGATAATGATGATCTCCTTATTAAGTTTACAAAATTTTTTTTAAGAGAAACTGATTTTAATATTGATAAAATGAGTATTTTAAATTTCTAAAGAAAATCCAAAGCATGTCCCTCCACGACACCAAAGACCTCTTAAAATTTTTGAAGCCATTCGGCGAAGCCAACCTCACCCTTGTTCCCTCTCCTTTGCAAGGAGAGGGACACGCATCGATGACGGTGCCCTTCTCCTTGTTCAAGGAGAAGGGTCAGGGATGAGGTTGAAAAAATCACACTAATGCAATGAAAAAAATATTTAATCATTCAAATCAAAAAGAAAAACGGCGCCAATTACGACAGCGAAGCACATACACTGAAAGATTGCTGTGGCAAAACTTACGCAATCGCGGTCTTAATGCATTTAAATTTCGTCGGCAATATAGTGTCGGGCATTTTATTCTCGATTTTTATTGTCCTGAATTAAAGCTTGCGATTGAAGTGGATGGATATAGCCATGAATCAGATTCAGCTAAACAATACGATGCTCGACGACAAGAAATTATTGAAACCTACGGAATCAGATTTCTGCGGATTACCGACGATGAAGTTCTGGAAAACATAAATAAAGTTCTTGATAAAATAAGCACGGAAATCAAGAAGCAAACTACGCAAACAGGATAATCACATTATGTCCCTCCACGACACCAAATACCTTTTGAAATTCATGAGGCCATTCGGCGCGGACATCACAGAACTCGCCCTGTGGCTCAGAAAATTTGTCTGGGAAAAATATCCCGAAGCGAATGAACTGATCTACGACAATTACAATGCGCTGGCTTTCGGTTGGTCCCCGACCGACCGTGTCGGCCATATTTTTTGCAGCATCGCCGTCGGACGCACCAGCAAAAATGTTCAC
>JABWBZ010000166.1 GCA_013359335.1 bacterium | reverse complement strand
CTATATTCAATCGCTTGGCAAAGGCGGATCGATGGAAGTCGTTGCGCTGAGCGAGTGGGAGGAAATATGGCTTTAGAAGTTATTTTTTATGGAACTCGCGGATCGATCAGCGCGCCGCATCCGGATATTCTAAAATACGGCGCTCACACGCCGTGCGTCGTTATAGTCAGCGGAGATCGCTCGCTTATCATCGACGCGGGATTCGGAATCGGTTTTTATTCCGACCATCTCGCCAACAAAATGGGCGAATTCCATATTTTGATTTCTCATTTTCATTGGGATCATATTCAGGGATTGAATTATTTCGGCCCGGTGCATCATCCGAAGAGTACCAATCATTTTTATTCGCCGTTCAAAACCGAACAAATGCAGGACGTGATGGATATTTATTTCGACGGTTCGTACGGCCCGTTCAACGGATGGGAAGCATTGAATTCACAATTTGCTTTTCACCGTCTTTCTCATCAGGCTGTTATCAATGGGTTCAATGTTTCGTTCAAAGCGTTGAATCACACGGATCCGTGTTACGCGTACAAAATTTCCGACGGTAAACACACCGTCGTCTACGCCAGCGATCATGAAGCGATTGATAATCAGATCAACCGCGATTTTATCGAATGGGCGGAAGGTTGCGATATGCTCATTCATGATGCGATGTACTATGACAACGAGTACGAAACGCGCACCGGCTGGGGTCACAGCACTTTCGACATGGCCTGTAACAATGCCCGAAAAATCAAGACACGAACGACGCTTCTGACGCATCACGAACCGCTTCGCAGCGACGTGGAACTGGACGCCATCGAAAGAGAACTACGACAAAAATACCCTGCGTTGAATGTGTTGTGCGCTCAACAGGAAATCGTTTATAAACCTTAATATCCCCATAATCCTCACTCTTATTTCTACAACGGAGTTTTTCATTTGTCAGAATCGAACAATCACAAACGTATTCTGGTTACCAGCGCATTGCCCTATGCCAACGGCCCCAGCCACATCGGCCGCCTGACGGGCGCATACATTCCTGCGGACATTTACGTACGTTATCAGCGTTTAATGAAGCGCGATATTGTTTACATCTGCGGCAGCGATGAACACGGCGTCCCGATTACTATTCAAGCTGAAAAAGAAGGCGTCAAACCGCAGCAATTGGTCGATCGCTATCATGCGATGATCCTCGATGAATTCACGCGGATGGGCATCAGTTTCGATCATTATTCCAGAACTTCAGCGCCCATTCACTACGAGACGGCACAGGATTTTTTTCTTGAGGTGTATGAAAAAGGAATCCTCAAAAAGAAGACCCAGCAACAATGGTACGATGAGAAAGCGGCGATGTTTCTTTCCGACCGTTACGTCGAAGGCACTTGTCCGATTTGCCAGAATCCTGAGGCGCGTGGTGATCAGTGCGAAAAATGTGGTACCTATCTTGATCAAATGCAACTGATCAACCCGAAAAGTAAAGTCACCGGAACGGCGCCCGTTGCGCGCGAAACGACGCACTGGTATTTGCCTCTCGGCGATTTTCAACCGGCGCTTGAAAAATGGATCGGCGAAAAAACGCACTGGAAAGATAATGTTCTCAATTATTGTAAAGGATGGTTCCAGCAAAAACTTGAAGATCGCGCTTACACGCGCGATTTGGAATGGGGCGTCCCTGTTCCAAAAACTGACCGGAAAGGCAATCCCATCGAAGGCGCCGAGCGTAAAGTCATTTACGTTTGGTTCGAAGCCGTTCTCGGCTACATTTCGGCCACTAAAGAATGGGCGAAAAAAATCGGACAAGCCGAACGTTGGCGCGACTATTGGCAAAAGGAAGACACCAAACTGGTTCACTTCATCGGTAAAGACAACATCGTCTTTCATGCGATCATTTTTCCGGCTATTACGATAGCGTATAATCAAAATCATCGGAAAGACGATACGTACGTATTGGTTTCAGAAATTCCGGCCTGTGAATTTTTGAATCTTGAAGGAGCGAAATTATCCACGAGCCGCAACTATGCCGTCTGGGTGAAAGATTACCTGGAAAAATTTCCCCCGGATCCTCTGCGTTATACGCTGACGTCGATTTTGCCGGAATCGAAAGACTCCGATTTTTCATGGAAAGATTTTCAGGCAAAAAACAACAGCGAATTGGCCGATATTCTCGGCAATTTCATCAACCGCTCGCTGACATTTACCGTCAAAAATTTTGACAATAAAGTTCCGGCGCCGGGCACATTCGCTCAGGCCGATCTCGACATGCTATCTGAAATCAAGCAAGCGCAAAAAGAAACCGGCGAATTCATCGAGCATTTTCGTTTCCGCGACGCCTGTAAACGATTCATGGATCTGGCGCGCGCCGCTAATAAATATTTCAACGACAGCGAGCCGTGGAAAAAAATCAAAACCGATCGCGAACAATGCGCAACGACTTTATACGTCAGCGTTCAAATTGTCCGGGCGCTGGCGGTCGTGATGCTGCCGTTTATTCCGTTCACGGCGGAACGTGTCTGGCGGATGTTGAATTTACCGGGGCGAGCCGAAGATCAGGACTGGTCTAAAATCGCCGAATCGACCGTCGAAAGCGGGCATTCTTTGGGAAATATCGAAATAGTTTTTACCAAAATCGACGATGACGTTATCCAAAAAGAAGTCGATTTACTAAATGCAACTATCGAGAAGAAGGCTGCAGAAACTGCGGCGGCTACGAAAGCCGAACCGGTCAAACCGGCGATTCCCGTCGATGATTTTATGAAAATCGATCTGCGCAGCGCGACCGTGCTTCACGCCGAAAAAATCAAAGGCAGCAGCAAATTGCTCCGCCTCGAATTGGATTTGGGTTATGAAAAACGCCAGGTCGTCAGCGGGTTGGCGAAATTTTACAAGCCTGATGAATTGATCGGCAAACAAATCATCCTGGTAGCCAATCTGAAACCGGCTGTGATTTACGGCGTCGAATCCAACGGCATGGTACTGACCGCCGGTAATGATGAAACGTTGAAATTACTGATGCCTGAAAGAAATATTCCAAACGGTTTACGGGTTTCCTGAAATAAAGAATTTTCAGGTTTTTAAAACTTGGAATGTTTAAAAAGTATTTTTTCGATTTTTCAAAGTCATTATGGAAAATTCTAATCCGAAAATCCTTGTGGTTGAAGACGATTTTCAAAATCGCCAGTTAATCAATATCTATCTGAGCCGTTCAGGATACGATACTATTTTGGCGATCAATGGGCGCGATGCATTGGATAAGCTCAAAACGTTTACGCCGGACATTATCGTGAGCGATATTTCCATGCCGCATATGAACGGATTTGAACTTTATGACCAAGTCAAAAACATTCCGCAACTGCGTTCTATTCCTTTCATTTTCCTGACGGCGCATTCCGATATTGAAAAGCGTCGCTACGGGAAAGAGATCGGTTCCGACGATTATCTGACGAAACCGATCGAACGGGAAGATTTGATCGCTTCGATCAAAGGCAAACTTAAACGCGTTCATGAAATCCGTTCGACTACGGAAGCGCAGATGCTTCAGCAAGTGGATGAATTGAAACGTAATATTTTGTCGGTAATTACGCATGAAGTCAACACGCCGCTCTTCATCATCAAAATGACGGCCAATTTACTGCTCGACGATACGCTGCAATTTAATCCGAACGAATTGCAGGAACTTTTACTGCGCATCAAGCGAAGCGGCGAGCGGCTCGACTCTTTGCTCAAAGATTTTCTCGTCAGCGCAAGGATCGCGATGGGCGAAGCCAAAAAAGAATTCGATGAAGCAAAACAAGAAACGGATATCAATTTTATAGTCACGCATCTCCAGCACAAATTCCGTAAAGTAACCGATGCAAACAATCTAACATTGGAGTCGGATTTTGCTTCGAATCTACCGGTTTTATTATTGCACGTCGATCAAATGGCCGACGTCGTCGAGCGGCTTTTTCACAACGCCGTTAAGTTTAATCGCGAAAACGGCGCCATCGGTATGCGCACTAAATACGCTGAAGGCAAAGTGATCTTTGAAATTGAAGACTCGGGTATTGGTATTCCGGCGAAAGAAATTGAAAAAATCTTTGATAAATTTTATCAGGTCAATCGCGCCGAAATGGAACAGCAAGGAGCCGGGCTCGGTCTTACTATCGCCCGCGACATTGCGAGAATTAATGGCGGCGACATCGTCGTCGAAAGTAAAGAAGGCGTTGGAAGCGTTTTTAGATTAATTTTTCCCGCGTAAGCTGTTATTTTTTTCCAAACTCACTTCCCCCCGGTCAGATCAGCCACCTTATAGCTAGGCTTTTTCGCGTTGAAACTTTGAAACGTTTTGCCGGAATTCTCCAGGTGAAAATCCCGTCGTACGTTTGAACGCCTTGCTGAACGCGGCGTCAGCTTCGTAGCCCACCTGTGTAGAAATTTCTGAAATAGTTTTCGCGCCCGACTGAATCAACGATGCGGCTTTATGCATACGCCATCGCGTTAGATATTGCATCGGCGGTTCTCCGACGAGTTCCCGAAACCGTGCGGCAAAACCCGCCCGCGACATGCCTACTTGAATCGCCAATGATTCTACCGTCCAAGATTCCTGCGGCATCTGATGCATGAGTGCGAGCGCTAATCCAATCTGCTGATCGATGAGCGCCAGTGCCAAACCTTTTTTATTGCACGATTCGTTCGAATTAATATGAGCTCGCACGGCCTGGATAAATAAAATTTGGGTGAGGTTAGTGACGACCGCTTCCGATCCTGGCATTTGCGATCCGATTTCGCCGGCAAGAAATTGCAACGTCGTTTCCAACCACGGTACCGCCCGGCCATCCTCCCCCTTGACATAAATTACTTCCGGCAACGCCGACAGCAACGGATTAGTCCGATGCATCTCGAACGCAAAACATCCGCAGATCAGCATCGTCAAAGCGCCGCCGCCGCCATGATGAAATACCGGCGCGTCATGCCCGTTTTTTTTCAATAAAACGTCCAACGTAATCGCGGAACTGCCAAGTTGGTCACGAATGACGTGGCCGGAACCATGCGGAAAAACGGCCAAATCGCCGCCCGATAGTGCAATCGGATTCGGAAGCGATTTTATTTCCAGCCAGCAACTGCCACGCATGACTGCAAAAAAACCTGCATGGTCTGAATGATTTTCAATTTCGAGACCCCATGGATTAGTGAATTCAAATCGTCCATAACATGTGCTTTTTATCTGTAAGGTTTTTAATACAGCGTCTATTGGGTCTATCTTGTTTATATTTTTTAGACGTTCAGACATAAAAATTATATTATTAAGCATTGTTCATCTAATAAAACTGACTTATAATACATCGTCAATTTTTTAAATGCAATAATAAATTTCACAAAAAGGGATTTTTGCTTATGAACACTCAAACTAAAACATTAAACCTTGTTCTCTGGATCGTTCAAATTTTGCTGGCGTTGATGTTCGGTATGTCTGGATTTATGAAAACATTTATGCCGTTAGCCGAACTTTTGAAAAGCATTCCTGGACTTGAAGTATTACCGGAAGGTTTGATCCGTTTTATCGGCATATCGGAACTGGCGGGCGCGTTGGGACTTATCCTTCCGGCATTAACAAAAATCAAACCCGTTTTAACTCCGTTAGCTGGAATCGGGTTTCTGATCATCATGGTACTCGCTGCCGGTTTTCACATGGGCGAAGGAAAATTCGATTCTTTGCCGATTAATATTATTCTTGGCGGGTTGTCGGCTTTCATCGCGTGGGGTCGCTGGCCTGGCACAATCATGTCGTCGCATTCGATTTCAACGAAACCCGTTTCGCAATCCTGATTTTAAAGATAACTTCGTTTAAAAGCCGGCGATCACCTTGCCGGCTTTTTCGTTCATCAATCTAACTTGTCTTTTTTAGTATTAATAAAATTTTACTTTGTGATTTCGTATTAATTCTGTACACTTCTCGCCGAAACTACTTTCCAAAAGACCCACTCTCAGGAGAAATTGCCGTGAAGTTCATCCTTGCACTGCTATTGCTGGCAGAAACGCTGTCGTTGTCTGCTCAAACCAAACTAAAAACCTACGATAAGAATTTAACAAAAGCCATGACGTGGCGAAGCATTGGTCCTTATCGCGGCGGACGCAGCGTGGCTGTGGCCGGCCATCCGGATCAGCCTTATACCTATTACTTTGGCGGGACGGGCGGCGGCGTTTGGAAAAGCGATGACGGCGGAATAACGTGGCTCAATATTTCAGACGGATTTTTCAAAACCGGCTCTGTCGGTTATATCGCCGTCGCTGAATCCGATCCGAATGTAATTTATGTCGGGATGGGCGAGTCGGCCATTCGCGGCAATATTTCATACGGCGACGGCATTTACAAATCCGTCGACGCCGGTAAGACATGGACGCACTTGGGATTGCAGGAAACTCATTTTATCGGACGTGTCGCCGTTCATCCGAAGAATCCTGACGTAGTTTATGTGGCTGCTCTCGGTCATGTTTTCGGCTCCAATAAAGAACGCGGCGTTTACCGTTCTACCGACGGCGGCAAGACGTGGAAAAACATTTTATTCAAAGACGATAAAACCGGCGCCATCGATATCGTACTCGATCCGCGCAATCCGCGCGTCATTTATGCGTCGATGTGGGAATGTTATCGTAATCCATGGAGCATGTCGAGCGGCGGCCCGGGATCAAGTCTTTATCAATCGACGGACGGCGGCGATACATGGACGGAAATCACAAAAAACCCGGGATTGCCCAAAGGTCTTGTCGGCAAAATCGGCCTGTCTTGTTCGCCGGTCAAAGACGATCTCGTCTGGGCGGTTGTAGAAAATGAAAACGGCGGCGTTTTCCGGAGCGACGACGCCGGTAAAACGTGGACACGCACCAATGACAGCCGCGACCTTCGCCAGCGCGCCTGGTACTATACGCGCATTTTTGCTGATACCAAAAATCCGGACGCCGTGTTTGTGTTGAACGTGCAATTTCACAAATCCATCGACGGCGGAAAAACTTTTAAAACTATTTCATCGAATCACGTGGATTATCACGATCTGTGGATCGATCCGCGCAATTCCGATCGTATGATTGTGGGCAACGATGGTGGTGCTGAAGTCACGTACAACGGTGGAAAAACATGGACGGATCAGGATCAAGCCACCGCGCAATTTTATCACGTCGCCGTCGACAACCAATTTCCTTACCACGTTTTCGGGGCGCAACAAGATAACAGTTCTGTCGAAATTCTCAGCCGTACTACGTCTTATGGTATAGACACCAAAGATTGGTGGACGTCGGCAGGCTGTGAGTGTGGTTATATCACGCCGCATCCTGTGAAACCTCATGTTACTTACGGCGGATGTTATGCAGGATATTTAGGACGATACGACCGCTTGACGGGGCAGGAACAAAATATCATGCCATGGCAAGAATACGCGACCGGCGCGGCCAGCGAGTCGAAATTCCGTTTTCAATGGACGTTTCCGATCGTCATTTCGCCGCACGATCCAAACGTATTGTACGTGACGGCTCAAAATGTTTTCCGTTCAACGGATGAAGGTATGAGTTGGACCATGATCAGCCCCGACCTTACGCGTAACGACACCGCTAAACAAAAATCTTCCGGCGGACCGATTACCAAAGACAATACGACGGTCGAGTTTTATAATACTATTTTTTCTTTTGCCGAATCGCCCAAAGAAAAAGGCGTACTATGGACCGGTTCCGATGACGGCCTGATTCATATCTCACGCGACAACGGCCAGTCGTGGCAAAACGTCTCGATCAAAGATTTCGGCGAAGGGCTGATCAGTATTATCGAATTAT
>JABWBZ010000165.1 GCA_013359335.1 bacterium | reverse complement strand
ATTTACAATCTGCTGATAAAAATATAAAATTGGCTTTTGATGCGGCTGAACTAAATGGTTTTCCTGTTTTTAGTTCAAACTCTTTGTTCATTTGTACATGGCAAAGATTACATGCCACGGCGTTATGCGATCCGGTTAAACTAAATTTCGTTGACCGATGTTGTTCGGCCGTATACGTGGAAGGAATAAACCCTGATGTCTCATGACACGCTTCGCAGGCGCCTTGGTCGGCGCGCCGCTTGAATTGCCCGCCATGAGCGTCCGTATGACAATCACTGCAAGCGTTATGCAACAACCCTTTGTAAACCGGTTTCTTTTTTTCGTCCGGTTGATGGCACGCCGAACACGAAACCAAACGATGTTTTCCTGTGAGCGGATAATGAGTGTTCGAATGATCAAAGCTCCCGCCTTTGATATTGATCCACCCTGTTGTCGAATGACATTTATTGCAAGTGGTTCCGAATTGGCTGCGATGCGGATCTTTATGACAAGCGGAACATTGTTCGAACTGAATATTTTTGAAACGCGTGAAATCGGCGTCCATTTTTCCATCCGGCATTTTTTGAGGATCCGATACCGTAGCATGGCACTGTACGCAGGCAACCTGGGTGTGTTTGCCGCTTAACTGGAATCGAGCAGCCGCATGATCGAATTTAGACTGTGCCGATTTTTTCCAATTGTCATTATCATGGCATGCGGTACATTTTTGAGTAAACTGCCCGCGATGCTCATCAAAATGACAGCCCTTGCATTCACTGGACAGTCCAAGAAACGTTTTAGATAACGATAAACCTTTTTTTGTGCGATCAAGTATGTCGGACTCTCTGATCAATTCAGCGCGGTGACAGGATTCGCAATTAGCCTTTTTATGCTGCCCTTCCAGCATAAAGCCCGTTTGGGCATGGTCGAAATTATCCTTTCCGCCGGGCCAGATGATGATGCGATAATCGCGCCCTTTATGTTCACGGTGACACTCCGAACATTCCTGATGGCGTACAGCGGCAAAACCATGAAGTCCTTTATTTTGAGCAATGCGAGTTCGTATTTCAGTATGGCAATCAAGGCACTTCTGACCGTTTAATTTACGGCCCAATTCATGGCACGACGTGCATTGCCCCATTCCTTCCAATGCGGCGTGAGGCGTCGAAAGATCACCCGGCGATAATTGCGCCGATCCTTGTTTTGACGCGAGGAGCATACAAATAACTATCGGGAGTATACGTATCATGTTCTTCAGCTCGTAAAAATCCAGCCGTAACCGAATAAAAATGCCACGACGATGTGAATGACCATGATGATGAACATTACCATGGCGAATGGCAGATGAAAAAGATGCCAGTGCCTGAAAAGTTTTTGCGTCACAGCCAGACTGGCTAACTGCCGTTGGATTTTGGAATTCTCATGAATGATGTAGTGGACAGGAATATACCGATCATGGTCGATCGTCGTTTGGATAGCGTGTAAAATTTTCCGGATACGATGATTATATCGCCAATTATATACGACTAAGCGCGGAAATGTGGTCAGCAAAGACGTACGCGCTCTTTCCGAAAAACCTGACGCCAGTTGATCGATCGTGGTGAGTAATTCCGGATCGATCCGATACGTTTCGGCCAATTCCAGGCGATTGATGGCAACTTGTTTTTTTAATTCAATCACCGATATTTCTTTTCCGCCGATGGTTTTAGGAATTTGTAAATACAAATACCGGCCGATAACGCCGCTTGAAACGACGACAACCATACTCCAAAAACTGACGGAAATGATTCCGCCGAATTTAAACGCCGTATGATATACAATCAGAGCCGGCCCGAGCAGGCAGAGAAAAATGTGAAACTCCAAAAAATGTTTGATCAATCCTACATTGGCCAATCGTGTCCAACGTTTCCGAATCGAATACATCAGCACACCAAAGGTCATCATAAAACTCCCGATAAATCCCATCCCATGTCCCCAAAAACCTACAGGGCTGAGCGCTCTATCAAGCGGCGCTTCCGGACGCTCAATCAAAGGCGTCGAATAATATGGGTAGCCGTACACACCGATTAGCATAACCGTAAGAAGTCCGACCATCATCATGGTACTTACGTACACACGGTGCATTATTTTAGTCATTTATAATATCCTTCTGATTGGATCGTTCAACCCAAATGAGTCGAGTGATTCATGTTGAACAACAAAGTGGTCTAACAGAGGGTTAATTGAAAGCAGGTAAGCGTTCACGCAGTCCATACATCTAATGGTCCGCCGGTGGAAACACGACTACCAAATGTAGCTGACTCTAGCGGGCAAGTCCATACAAATTCTAATAAACATTTGATAAATTGCGTCTCATTCTCAATAATCCGGATCGAATAAAAATGATGTACGTGGGACAAAAAAAAGTGCTATAAATTTACTAAAAAAAATAAACCCGCCGACGGACACCTGCGGCGGGTTTGAGAGAGGATATGAGGAGAGATTATTCACGCACCGATAATGTGTGATTCAATTGCCGTGCCATAATTGAATAATTCCATTCTGATCATTAAACAATTGTTTTTTGGAATCGCTACAAATTAGAGAGAGTTCAAAATCAAATAAACTGTTTCAGAAATTCAATTAACTATTGAATTTCTGAATGCCCTATTTGTGTTATAATTAAAACTTGATTACGGATTGGTGGGACGAATATCAATTTCACTTACCATGGTTCGTTGCGGCATACGAATAGCCATGACGATCGTGTCGGCAATGTCTTCCGGTTTGATGATTTCTTTTTTTGAACTGTGGGGCGATCCGCTCCCACCGAAACTTGTATCGACTGAACCCGGGCAGACTGTTAAAACGCGAATGCCGTATTGACGCTCCTCCAGCATCAGGCACTGGCTGAACGCACGCAATCCCCACTTCGTCGCCGTATAACCGGCGCCGTTGACAAAAGTATTTTTTCCAGCCAACGATGCGATGTTAATGATAAAACTTTCCTTCGCATGGCGTAAATGCGGAAGCGCCGATTGCGTCGTGAGAAACACCGCGCGCAAATTTACAGAAAACATTTCATCCCATTCTTCGATTTTCAAATCAGCCACCGGTCTAAAATATCCCAGTCCGGCATTATTAATCAAAATATGAAGTCCATTCATCTGGCGCACCGCCGTTGCTATCATTTCGCGAGCTTGTTTTTCATCGCTGAGATCGGCCGGAATGATCAGCGTTTCTCCGCCCATTGCTTGAATTTCGCCGGCAACGTCTTCCAATTGTTTTCGACTTCGCGCCGTAAGAATAACTTTGGCGCCTTCTTTAGCCAAAGCCATGGCAATAGCGCGTCCGATGCCGCGGCCGGCGCCGGTTACCAAGGCTATTTTATTTTGTATGTCCATACTTTTTTTGGTAATAATTTTTTTGATAATGATTAAACGTCGTTTTTAATCGTGATCGCTCCGGCGATTAAACAAACTGCAGCCAACGATGCGATCACTTGGGGCGCAATGAAAAAATACATCCAGCACAGTACCGCAACAACCAGAATCGCAACTGCGAACGGCCAAGCTATGCGCCGTGCTATAGCAGGTTGTTCTTTCGATAAATTGCCCAATTGCCACGACAACACGGATGAAAAAAGAAGAAATAGAGTCAACAATAAGCCGAAACCGAAATAGAAATCGAAAACCGTCCGGCTCGTTCCCATCGCATCGAAATGTACCGACCGCATCATCGATACGACAGCCTTGATTTCTCCTTCATCTTCGGTAAACATACCAAACGTATGCGCCATGCCGAAAAAAGCCAATAAGCCCGATGCGACTTTAAAAAAAATGGATGACTTCATAACATTTCCCGCAATCTTTTTTATTTAAAATTAGATCGCAGGAGGAAGACAATCAATGTTTTTTTGTTGTGAATTAATCACTCGTACCGTAGCGCGTTGACAGGATTTTCTCTTGCGCCTTTGAGCGCCTGCGATCCGACCGTTATTGCGACCATCACGCCTACCGTAAGAACAGCAGGCAAAAATAATCCAACGCCGAATTCGATCCTGTATGCGAAAAGGCGTAGCAATTGGTCGGTAATCCAATAACTGAGCGGCAGACCAACCGCCGATGCTATCAAAATAAGAAAAACGTACTGTTTGGAAAGCAACTGAATAATATTTCCGGCAGTTGCACCCATTACTTTGCGTATGCCGATTTCTTTAGTTCGCGTCTCAACGCTGAATGACACGGCGCCCAAAAGTCCCAGTATTGCAATGATCAAAACCATGACCGCCAAGGAACCGATAATGCGGCCAAGATCACTGAATATCGTATAGACGCCGGACAATTCATCCGCATAGACTTGCCATGTCAGTTGAGTCGACGGATCAAATTTTTTCCAAATTTTTTCAAAATAACTTGCGGCATTTTTCGTATCCGAGTCGTTTAATTTAAAATGCACGATGGACCACGCCGCCGGATCGTAACGAAACACCATCGGTTCCAATTCATACGTCAATGGTTTAAAAACAAAATCTTTCAGAACGCCTGAAATCGTTACCGGTTTATTTTTGTCGAGATAAACCGTTTTCCCAATGGCGTCGGCATTGCTCCCCGCTTGCATCCATTCTACAAATTTCTCATTAACTAAAATTTTATCGGCTTCTTTTGCACTGTGATGAAATCCTTCGCCGGCAACAATCGACAAATTCATGATACTAATAAAATTTTCATCGATACTATAATCGCGTATCCCCACGGCTTCTTTGGCCGGATCGACCCGGACGTCGACATCGCTGTCTTCCCACGTTCCCAGCGTGTGTGAAGCAAAAGTGTACGACCGAACTCCGGGGTACTGCGCCATTTCAGCCGCGATCGTTTGCGCATTCGGTCCGGTGAGATGAACGTTCACCGTGTTGCGCCAGTCAAATCCGTAATAATCCATTTTAAACGCATAATCCGTCTGTCGTGAAATCGTCGTCAGAACGATCAGAAGTATCAGCGTCATTGCAAACTGCACGATTAAAATGAGTTTACGTAAAGTCAATCCGGAGGCAAATCTGATCTTGGAAATATCTTTCACGACAGCGGCCGGCTTAAACGACGACAATAGCCACGCCGGAACAAGGCCGGCCACTACGCCGACGATCAACGTAAATAAAACCGACCACATATACATTTCAAGAGTTGGATCAAACTGAATTTTCAAGTCCGCCGAAAAACTCAACGATTGAAACGCGGGAATGATCGCCAGTCTGAGCAATACCTCCGCAATCAACAATGAAACGAATGAAACGACGGCCGATTCGCCGATAAATTGCCCGATCAGATTGGCCCGCGTCGCGCCGGCTACTTTCCGAACACCGATTTCCCTCGCGCGTGTGATTGAACGAGCCAGTGTGAGATTGGCATAATTAAAAGCGGCGGCGAACATCCCTATTCCGGCTAACACGGAAAGAAAAATCAGTACGGCCGTCGGCATACCTTCGCCCATGCTATTGGACATCATCGGCCCCGGCGTGATTTCATCCATGCGCTGAATTTCAAATCGGTAGCCCGCATCACGGCTTTCCAATTCCATTCCGGCGTAAATTCTTTGCGGCAAAACATCCAAAGCTGTCTGCAAATCTTCGCGTCTCGCGTCGTTCCGTAAAGTCACGTATGTGTGTGTATGATAATAATTTTTCCATGAATCATATGATAAATCTGTGTCACGCTTCCAATTCTGCAAAAAAGTCAGAGAACCGAGGATATCAAATTGAATATGCGTTTTTTGATCGGTTTTTTTAACAATCCCGCGTATTTGAAATTCACCCATATTTTCAATGGTCACGTTTTGGCCGACAGGATCTTCACTTCCAAAAAACCTTTCTGCCGTTTCTTCCGATACAATCAGCGTCTTCGGATCATTCAAAGCATTCGGATCGCATCCCGAAAGCTGAAAACCAAACATGTCAAAGAATGCCGGTTCGGTAAAGAAGCCTCGGAATGCCAATTTCTTTTCACCGGCTATCATCGACCCGTTCAGGTTACGGTTTAATCGAAGACTTTGAGCGATGAATGGATGCTCCGATTGAATCATTCCCGCCAGTGGAAATGGCGTCGATGCATACAATTCCGTCCCGCCGCTTTTTCGAATGGCCAGCGTATTGATACGGTAAGTATTTTCCGGATGAGGATGAAAAAGGTCGAAGCCATTCTGATCCAGGATCACGGCGATGATCAAAAGACAGACCGCCATACTCAGGGACAAACCGAAAACATTGACAAATGAAAATAATTTGTTTTTACCAAGATTTCGGATACCGATCAAAACGATGTTCTTAAACATACGGACCCCTTTACAAAGATTTTTTGCTAATAGACAGAGAAGGGCGAGAAATGTTGCAACAATTTTCTATTTATCAGTAAGCCCGTATCATCTACGCATACACTGCTACGATGTCATTTATGATCAATTCCAATGTATTATACCATTGTTGTCTTGCTGTTGCCGAAGATACCCCACTCCATCGGTTAGTCGCAACAATGATTAATTCCATATCCGGAACAATAACAATAAATTGTCCTCCCCAGCCATTGGCGAAATAATAATTATGCGAACGGAAGTGACCTATCCACCAATAATATCCATAGTCCGGACCGAACGGCGTTGCGTCGCCGGCTGCAATTTTTGCCGTTACGGTTTTTTCAATCCAAGATTCTGAAACAATCCGATTTCCATTGAATTCCCCTTTCTGAAGGTATAGCCGCCCCAACTTCAACATATCATATGGCGTAATTTCCAGTCCGGCGCCGCCGTTAACTATTCCACGGTTATCTTGTTCCCAGGTGGGATCGTTTATACCGAGAGGCTCGAACAAAAACTCTTTCGCGAATTGCTGTGTCGTCATGCTTGTAGCTTGCGAAATGATCACTGAAGAAAGATGGGCAACTCCGGAATTGTAATTAAAAACCTGGCCTGGGGCATGAATCAAAGGCTTAGAAAGCGTGTAGGTCAGTTGATCGGGAGTCAACGCCCAATTATTATATTCGGAAGGATTGCTCAATTCATCCCCTTCAAGACCGCTCGTCATCGACAGAAGATTTCCAATTGTTATCTGCGCTTTGCCTGAATCTAGCTCCTGCACAAGCGGTTCTAGAAAATCACCGATAGCCTGACTTTCAGATGCGATCAATCGCTGATCGATCGCAATACCGATCAAAGTTGCTATCACACTTTTAGTCACGGAACGAACATCATGGGATGAATCGGGGCTGCCGGAATTAAAAAACTTTTCACGTACAATTCGGTCTTTTTTCCAGACAATCAGTGACATCAGATTGTCCATCGTCTCCGCACGAGTAAACGCATCTTCCAGCGGCAGAGGCGAATCGCTCTTGCATGAAGCGAAAAGCATGGTCGCTATCGTCAAGGATTTGGTTAACAATGACGTGAGCGGATTCATAAATTTTCCACTAAAAAAGCTGATGGAATCACTTGACCGTAAAATTCGCCGAATGCAAAATCGTTCCGGAAGGATCGACCACTTCCACCGTCCACATTCCCTGGCGGCCAGTCACGGTGCGATAGGCGTACGTCCGCATGGGATTGTATTTAATATCCAATTGCACGTCACCAATGTTGGTTCCGTTGTGGTACCAGCGGATTTTTACGAAACGCCCCTGCCCACCGGAAACGCGCATCCAGCAATAAACCTTTCCGGCATTACCGGAAAACGAAGTCCCCTCCCCGACAATTTCCATCTGGTTTACGCCTACGCCGAATTTGAATGCTTCCACTTTCATGCCGTTTGAGGTCACACCGGAAATGGTTTTCGTCGCTATGGATTTGGATGA
>JABWBZ010000005.1 GCA_013359335.1 bacterium | reverse complement strand
TTCGAGCCTTTCCGCAAAAATATTATTGGTTACGTGCAAACGTTTAAAACTCCGCATGGCGAGCGCCGGATCGTGTATGCCGACTGGACGGCGAGCGGGCGGCTTTACCGGCCGATCGAGGAAAAAATGCTGTACCGCTTCGGTCCATTCGTCGGCAATACGCACACGGAAACGACGATTACCGGTACGTACATGACCGCAGCCTATCATGAAGCGCATGAGATTATCAAACGTCATGTCAACGACGGTCCGAAGGACGTGATCATTACGCAAGGTTCCGGTATGACGGGCGTGATCAATAAATTTCAGCGCCTGCTGGGGCTGCGTGTGCCGGAACAAGCCGTGCGTCATTTGCATTATCCTGAAAACGAACGCCCCGTCATTTTCGTTACGCATATGGAGCATCATTCCAATCACACGTCGTGGTTAGAAACGATCGGCGAAGTGGTATGCATTCCGCCGGACGAACGCGGCGCGGTCGATTTGAATTTTTTTGCCGACGCGATCAAACGTTATTCCAACCGGCAGAAAATAGCTTCCGTGACCGCGTGTTCGAATGTGACGGGTATTCGCACGCCGTATCACGCGATTGCCAAAATGATGCATGAAGCCGGCGGGCTTTGCTTTGTCGATTTTGCCTGCTCCGCGCCGTATGTTCCGATCGACATGCATCCGTCGGATCCTTTGGAAAAACTCGATGCGATTTATTTTTCGCCGCATAAATTTCTCGGCGGGCCGGGCACGCCGGGCGTTTTGATTTTCGATTCCGATTTGTACGTTAATAAAATTCCGGATCAACCCGGCGGCGGCACAGTGAATTGGACAAATCCGTGGGGCGAAGTGAGTTTTCTGGACAATATCGAAGCGCGCGAGGACGGTGGAACGCCGCCTTTTCTGCAAACCATCAAAGCGGCTTTGTGCATACGGCTTAAAGAAAAAATGAATTCGGAAATGATGCTGAAACGTGAGGAAGAATTTTTACCGAAGATTTTTCATGAACTGCGTTCGATTCCCGGGTTGCATATTTTAGCGGACGAACAGGAAAACCGCCTCGCCGTTATTTCATTTTACATCGACGGATTGCATTACAATCTCGGCGTGAAACTGCTCAATGATTATTTTGGAATTCAAGTTCGCGGCGGCTGTTCCTGCGCGGGAACGTACGGACATTATTTGTTGCATATTTCACGCGACGTCTCACATAAGATCACCGATAAAATCGATCACGGCGATCTTTCTGAAAAACCGGGCTGGATAAGGATGTCGCTGCATCCCGCGATGACCAATGAAGAAATTCATTATATTCTCAATGCCATACGCGAAGTTGCCGCTCATTTCAAAACGTGGCAGAACGATTATGGTTACGACGTTCACACCAATGAATTTATCCACCGGGCGGATCATGGAGAAAAATTGAAATTAATTCATCGCTGGATGCAGGAAGTTTAATTCAACTCGGGCTTAGCAACTTTCTTTACCAACAGCTTTGCCTGTTTTAACTTCTTTTTGAAGATTTGAAGGCCGAATTTTTTTAACGAGTTCTGACAATTCATATTTCTTTAAAAGAATCGGCATTTGAATTTTTTTAGAGTTCTTGTTATGCATACATCATGATAGTGTTTTGAAAATTTAAATTCAAATAATACATTTAAGCCTATTTTATAACCAGAAAAACATTATGCTCAAAGAACTTGCTCCCGATCAACTGCGTTTGACGATCGATCCGCAAACGCTTAACCTTGAATCGACTGAACATCTGAAACCCGTCGACGGAATTATCGGGCAGCATCGCGCGGTGTCGGCGTTGCGTTTCGGGCTCGGCATTCAGGAAGTCGGATTCAACATATTCGTTGCCGGCCCGCGCGGCATCGGGAAAATGACCGCCGTCAAATCGTTTCTCGAAGAACTCGCTCTCACGAAACCCACGCCCAACGACTGGTGTTACGTCAATAATTTCGACGACCCTTATCAGCCGATGGCGTTGGAATTGCCCACCGGCAAAGGAAAAGAATTTCAGCAGGACATGCGGATGTTTATCGAATACGTCAGCCGTGAGATTCCTAAGTCGTTCGAAAGCGATGAATACGGTAAAAAACGCGATGAAATTCAACGGACGCTGAATGAACGGCGCGAAGCGGTGCTGAAGCAATTTTCCATCAAAGCCGGACATCAGGGATTTGCGCTGCACGCGACGCAGCTCGGCATCGTTCTTGTACCCGTCAAAGACGGCAAGCCGATGAGCGAGACCGAGTGGAACGCTCTGCCTCAGCCTGAACAAGATACGCGGATGAAAATACGCGAAACGCTGCAGGACGAACTCAAGGAAGCGATCAAACAAACTCGGGACGTTGAGCGAACGACGCAAAACGCGATGCTCGAACTTGACCGGCAGGTGATGTTGTATCAACTCAGCGGCGTGATGGAAGAGCTAACTGAAAAATATAAAGACCAGAAAGAAGTTTTAAATTATATCGATGCCATTCAGATCGATATGTTATCCGACATTGATATTTTTAAACCCGGGCAAGACGATCACGTTCCCGAGCGCGATTTGGATCTGACCAAATACCAAGCGAATCTTTTGGTGGATAATAGTAAACAACAAGGCGCTCCGGTTGTCGTGGAATTGCATCCGACGTATACGAATCTTTTCGGTCGCGTGGAAAAAGAAGTTGAACAAGGAACCATGTACACCGATTTCACGATGATCAAACCCGGAGCTTTGCATCGCGCTAATGGCGGTTACATCGTGTTGCCGGTGGAGGACGTGCTGCGCAATCACATGAGCTGGGACGGCCTGCGGCGTGCGCTGCGCTCGCAATCCATCGTGATCGAAGAAATGGCGGAAAGTCTCGGCATGAGCGTCGCCAAAAGCCAGCGTCCGCAGCCGATCCGTCTCGACGTCAAAGTGCTGCTCGTCGGGCGCCCGATGTTTTATTATATGATGCATTCGTACGACGAAGAGTTTCCCGAATTATTCAAAGTCAAAGCGGATTTCGACACGAGCATGCCGCGTACGGAAAATAATATCCGCGAGTTTTTGATGTTTATCTCCATGTTGTGCCGGAAAGAAAATCTCAAGCATCTCGATGCCGGCGCGGCGGCGCGTTTACTCGAACACGCGTCGCGTTTCGCCGAAGATCAGGAAAAACTTTCCACGCATTTTGGCGCCATCGCCGACGTCATCCGCGAAGCGCATTTCTGGGCAACGCAGGAACAAGCGCCGCACATCACGGCGATTCATGTACGAAAAGCGCTTGAAGAAAAAATTTATCGTTCCAATCTCGTCGAAGAACATATTCAGGAAATGATCACGCGCAAAATACTTGTGATTGATACGACGTCGGAAATCACGGGCCAGGTCAACGGATTAGCTGTGATCCGCATGGGCGAATACGAATTCGGCCGCCCGAGCCGCATTACTGTGACGGTCGCGCCGGGAACGGAAGGAATTGTAGACATCGAACGGCAGGTCGCACTCGGCGGACCGATTCACAGCAAAGGCGTGTTGATTCTGAGCGGATATCTTGCGCGGATGTTTGCGATCGACAAACCGCTGACGTTGTCAGCGAAATTGGTATTCGAACAAAGTTACGAAGGCGTCGACGGCGACAGCGCGTCATCGACGGAATTGTATGCGTTACTTTCCGCGCTGGCAGATGCGCCGATCCGGCAAGGCATTGCCGTGACGGGTTCCGTCGATCAATACGGCACGGTGCAGGCCATCGGCGGCGCCAATGAAAAAATCGAAGGCTATTTCGACGTCTGCCGTGCGTTCGGGCTCACGGGCAAACAGGGCGTGATCATTCCCAAAACCAATCTCAATCATCTCATGCTGCGTGACGACGTGGTCGATGCCGTACGTGACGGGCTTTTTCACGTCTGGGCCGTGTCGACCATTGCCGAAGGGATTGAAATTCTCACAGGAAAACCTTCCGGGACCGTTCGCAAAAATGGAAGTTTTCCCAAAGGCACCATTTACGATCGCGTCGAAAAACGGCTGAAAACTTTCCGCGAAAGCGTGAAAAAAACGGATAAGAAAAAATCGGGCGGGAAGAAGTAGGGTAAAAAAATTCGGTCACCCTTGCTACTCTTGAAACGTTTAAAATCTCAGCGTAAAAACTGTTTCGATATTCGGGCGTGACTGCACGCCGATCGTGCCGCGGTGAAGGCGCATCACTTGCCGTGAAAGCGCCAAACCAATGCCCGAGCCGTCCTCTTTCGTAGTAAAAAACGGAATAAAAATTTTATCCATCGCTTCGTCAATAATGCCCGGACCGTTGTCGGCTACTTGAATCAGTACGTGTCCGCGTTCATCGAGGCGCGCGGTAAGTTTAATTTGCCGTTTGAGTTGTTTCTGTGTGGCCTGAATCGCATTGATCAGCAGATTGATCAACACTTGTTCGACCAATTCCAGATCGGCGGTGAGTTCCAGCGTCGGCGGTTCGATGATCGATTGAAATTGAATTTTATTTTCCGTCAGTTTCGGGCGAAGCAATTGCTCGGCGCGGTGGAATAATTCATTAACGGCAAAAATGCGAAAATTCGGCGCGGGTATTTTGGTCAAATTGCGGTACGCCTCGACGAAATGGATCAATCCTTCGCTGCGTTTTTGGATCGTGCCAAGCGCGCCGTGAATATCCTGCATTGAATCCTGATCGACCTTTTCTCCGGTATTCACGCGATTGAACGAACGCGAAACGAGGTCGTTGACCGTGGACGCGAGGGACGAAATCGGCGTGACGGAATTCATGATTTCATGCGTCAGTACGCGAATCAGGTTTTGCCAAGCTTCCATTTCCTTTTCTTCCAATTCGCTTTGAATATTCTGCAGCGACACGAGCGTAAACTTCTGTTCGCGTAATTTAAAATCCGTTGCCGAAATAACGAGCTGAACCCACTCCGTGCCGTCGTCGAATTTGACCAGCGTACGTTGACCGGGTTTCAGTTGAAAAAAAACATTCACGAGCGATTTGTTCACGGCTTCCAGCGCTTTGATATTCCGCAGCGAAGGCTGATCCGGGGACACGGCGACTTTGAACAAACGGCGCGCGGCGTTATTGATCAGTTCGATATCACCATCAGGCGTAAACGCAATGAGCCCGACCGGCACATGCTGTACGACGATTTGCAGATAACGGAAACTTTCCTCGCGTTCCGTACGCGCTTTTCTGAAATCCGTAATGATTTGTGAGAACGCGGATTTTAATTCGTCGAACGACGAGCCCCAGCCGGAGCCGGAAAACGTTTGGGAAAAATCTTCGTGGCGGATGGATTCGAGAAATCGCGTCAAATCGCGGTTGGTTTTTTCAACGAAAATAATCAGCGCGTAAATTTGATAAATAATCGTAATACCGACCAGAGCGGTTGTCACATAGAGCGAAGTTTGCGACAGCAGATAAAAAAACACGTGCGTCGTCAGCGCCAGAACGATAACCCGAATCGTGCAGAGGATGCGAAAGCGGTTATAAACCATATTTTTCCAACCTGCGATATAGCGACGTCCGGGTCAGTCCCAGATCTTTCGCCGCGTGACTCACGTTCCCGCCGTGTTTGCTCAACGCTTTACGGATCAGCGCTTTTTCAATTTCTTCCAGATTGTAATCGTCGATCATCAGTCCGTCGGCTTTGGCTTGCGAGGCGGTGAGCAGGAAATCTTCCGGCTGAAGGAGCGGCGATTCGCTCATGATGACGGCGCGTTCGATCGTATGCTGCAGTTCACGCACATTCCCGGGCCAGGAATATTTCTCGAGTTTTTTCAATGCCGCTACATGCAGGCTTTTGGCCGGTTTCTGATATTTTTTGCAATACGATGCGATGAAATGTTCGGCCAGCGCGGGCAAATCGTCGGCGCGTTCGCGCAGCGGCGGCAAAGCAATTTCAACGGTGTTGATGCGGTACAACAAATCCTGGCGGAATTTTTTTTCGACGACCATGGCATGAATCGGCCAATTCGTCGCGCAGATCAGCCGGATATCGAACGGCAGCGGCTTATTCGAACCGATGCGCGTTACTTCCCTGTTTTGCAAAACGGTTAAAAGCTTTGCCTGCATCGGCAGCGACAGATTACCGATTTCGTCCAGAAACAACGTTCCGCCGGTAGCGATTTCAAATCTTCCCGCGCGGTCTTCTTTCGCGTCGGTAAACGCGCCTTTCACGTGTCCGAAAAGTTCGCTTTCGAATAACGTCTCGCTGATGGCGCCCATGTCTACGGTGATAAATACTTCTTTTTGGCGTAATGACTGGCGATGCAACGCGCGCGCGATCAATTCTTTGCCAGTTCCGTTTTCTCCGAGGATCAGCACATTGGCGTCGGTTTTAGCAACTTTTTGAATCGTAGAAAAAACCTGAAGCATTGCAGGAGAATGGCCGATGATGTCATGGAAAGGCTGGTCGAGTTCCGCCGAGAGAAATTCCTGTCGCGAGCGTAAATTTTCCGCTTCAAGCCTTGACAAACGCAGGTTCATGGCCGCTGATAACGTAGCAAGCAATTTTTCATTTTGCCAAGGCTTCAAAACAAAATCCATGGCGCCTTCTTTGATTGCGCGCACCGCCATTTCCACGTCGCCGTACGCGGTAATCAAAATCACCACGGCGCGCGGATCCAATTCTAAAATTTTATTCAGCCAGAAAAATCCTTCATAACCGCTGCTCACGTCGCGCGTGAAATTCATATCGAGCAAAATGACGTCGTAATTTTCGTTTTTAAGCAAAACGGGAATTTGTTCGGGATTTTTTTCGGTCTGGACAACGCTGACATGCTGTTTGAGAAACAAACGTGCCGCTAAAAGGACGTCTTCATCGTCGTCGATGACCAGAATTTTGGTAGACTTTGGAAGCATGGAATTTATTGATTCATTTACTCATTGTTTGGATGTTCTTTGGGATGCTGCGAAAATTGCCAGTAATTCGTTGGCCTCTTTCAGAAGATCTTTGAGCAAAGATTCATTTATAATTTCTGTATCAATCAGCATTTCAAGCCAAAAAACCGTTTTGTCAATTTCTTCAACGACAATTCCCATTTTTGCAATAAATTCAGCTTTGGATCGGGCACGGCAAACGGCGCGATAATTGGCCGCAACCGATGTCCCGGAGCGCAAAAGCTGTTTACCGATAACGCGGCCTTCTTCCGTTTTGGGTAACGTTCGAAATAACCGTACAATACGGATCGCAAATAATTTAGTTCGCTTTTTTAATTCTTCAGCTTTAAACACAACAAAAATCGTAATGAGTTAATGAATCAATGAAAAAATGAATCAATTCTTCAATCTACTTTCAACCATGATACATGCATTTGCGAGGTAATTGAAATGATTTTCCTGTACGAATCGCAGTACGTCGGGATCTTCGGCGCCGGGTTGGATCCACACGTTCATGAATCCCTTTGCCAGGCATTCTTTCAGGACTTTCAACGTAGCGGCCGGCGGCGTGACAAAATTAATAATCGTCGGCGTTTCGGGAATGTCGGAAATATTTTTGTAAGCTTGGTCGCCGTCGACGGTCGGACGCGTGGGATTGACAGGAAAAAGTTTGAAGCCTTTTCGTTTTAAATCGCGGTAGATGACGGAACCATATTTTTCGGGGTGATCGTTGGCGCCAACGACGGCAATCGATACGCCCGGTTCTTTGAGCAATTCCGCAATGTCTTTCATGGTCATTCCTTTTGCAAATTTTGGAGTGAAGCAATGTAATCATTAACCGTTTCAAAATAAAATCCTTTTCTTCTTGTTCCACGAAGGCACGAAAGCGACCCCTCCCTGAGGTGGGGTTGCGCCTCTGTGGCGGAATTAACTCGGTCGTGCTGAGATACCTGTGAAAATTTGTTGTTTAAGTGGACGGTTTTTGTTTATCTTGATGCGCAAATCTAATGACCCTGTTCTATTAACATTTAACGGTATGGCGTTTTCCCGAAAAGGCTTGTCCACGATTCGCACCAAACTCTCGCTTTTGGTCACCTTGATCATTGGTGTGATTTCGGTTTTTATTTTCGTTTTCTTCCCGACCCGCCTCGAAGATCAGGCGATTCGTTCCATCAAAGCGAAAGCGCAGAGCATCGGCGAAATGGTGGCGTTCAGCCTTTCGGGTGCGATTCAAACGGCAGACACGAGTGTTATTTATTCGACCATCCAGGTTGCCCGCCAGAATGAAGATCTCGTTTACATGATCGTGATCAATAATACCGGTAAAGCGCTGGGTATTTTCAATCGCGGATTGGCGAATCAGTATAATTTCGACCATCCCACGCATCATAATATTATTTCCGGCGACGGTAAATTGTACCAAGGTATGACCGTCGTTTACAAAGACGGAAAAAAAATCGGGCGCGTATTTGTCGGCATCTCCCTGGAAAGCATCCGTGCGGAAATCGATCAGAGCCGTACGACGATCACCACCGTCAGTATGTTGATTTTCGTGATCGGGATGATTGCCGTTTTCACGATCAGCACGGCCGTGACAAGCCATCTCGGGCAAATGGTTGCTACCGTTGTGAAGGTTTCCAACGGCGATCTTTCCCACCGCGCGCCGACGTATTATAATGACGAAGTCGCCCAACTCGCCAGCGCATTCAACGAGATGGTCGACAATCTCGAAGTGGCTTACAAACAGCTTGAAGAGATCAACCGCAATCTCGAAAAACGCATCGACGAGCGCACAAAAGCTTTACAAAAAGAAGTCAACGAACGTAAACAGACGGAAGAAGCTTTACGCAAGAGCGAAGCGAAGACGCAGGCATTGCTCAATGCCATTCCCGATCTGATGTACCGCTTGCGGCGCGACGGAATTATTTTCGACTTCCGCGTTCCCAAAGATTTCGGCGTCGTGGTTACGAGCGGGCAAATTCTCAGCGCCGCTGAAAAAACGATGCAATATGTGGAGAAAGCGCTCGAAACGAGTGAGATGCAGGTTTTCGAGTACCAGATCGAAGTGGACGGCCGCATACGGGATCACGAAGCGCGGATTGTCGTCAGCGGCGTGGATGAAGTGCTGGCGATCGTACGCGATATTACCGAACGGAAACATCTCGACCGGGAATTGATCTCCGCCCGCGAAGCCGCGCTGGCAGCGGCTCGGTTGAAATCGGAGTTTTTGGCTAACATGAGCCACGAAATCCGTACGCCGATGAACGGCGTCATCGGCATGACTGGATTGCTCATGGAAACGGAATTGTCCGCCGAGCAGCGCAGTTTTGTCGAAACGATCCGCGTCAGCGGTGAAACGCTTCTGACGATCATCAACGATATCCTGGATTTTTCGAAAATCGAATCGGGCAAGATGGAATTGGAAGAACAGCCGTTCGATCTGCGGAGTTGCATCGAAGACACGTTCGATCTTTTTGCGTCGATGGTTGCCGAAAAGCAGCTGGAATTGCTTTATTTCATCGAACCGGATGTGCCGACGTTCGTCGTCGGCGACGTGACGCGCGTGCGGCAGATTTTGGCTAATCTCGTCAGCAATGCCGTGAAGTTTACACCTAATGGCGAGATTTTTCTCAACGTTAAAAAGATCAAACAATCCGGCGCCGCGCAGGAACTGCAATTCTCCCTGAAAGATACGGGCATCGGCATTCCTGAAAATAAAATGGATCGTCTTTTCAAATCGTTTTCGCAAGTCGATTCGTCCACAACGCGGCAATACGGCGGTACGGGGTTGGGACTGGCAATTTGTAAGCGATTGTCCGAACTGATGGGCGGGCGCATGTGGGCGGAAAGTATTGAAGGCAAAGGTTCGGTCTTTTCATTTACGCTCAAGACGGCGGTTGCGCAAAAACCTGTCGATGACCGCAAAGCCGGGCGCGTGACGGAACTCGACGGTAAATCGGTTCTCATCGTCGATGACAATGAGACCAATCGCCGGATTTTGTCGACGCAATGCCAGCATTGGGGGCTTACAGCTAAAGCCACGGCGTCCGGGCAGGAAGCGGTCGGTTGGCTGAAAAACCGCGAATCGTTTGATCTCGCCATCATCGACATGCAAATGCCGGAAATGGACGGGCTCATGCTGGGCAAAGCGATTCGCGAGCTGCGCACGGAAGAACAAATGCCGATGATTTTGCTGACGTCATTGGGCAAAAACGAACGCAGCGTCAAAGAAGCGAAGGAAATTTTTCAGGCGTATGTTTCCAAGCCGATCCGTCAGTCGCAATTTTTCGACATGCTGATGAATACGCTCGCCGGAGCGAAAGCCATTCCTGAAATTCTCGAACAACCAATTCATGACGACGACAAAACCATCGAATTGCGCCCGCTGCGAATTCTCGTTGCCGAAGACAACGTCGTCAACCAAAAAGTTGCGCTCCGGATTTTGAAGCAGATCGGTTATCTCGCGGACGTAGTTGGCAACGGCATCGAAGCGGTCGACGCGCTCAAGCGGCAGCATTACGACCTCGTATTTATGGACATGCAAATGCCGGAAATGGACGGGCTCGAAGCGACGCGCCACATCGTCGAAAACTGGCCGAACGATATGCGGCCGAAAATTATCGCCATGACGGCCAACGCGATGCAGGGCGACCGCGAACGCTGCATCGAAGCGGGTATGGACGATTATATCAGCAAACCGACCCGGTTGGAAGAAGTGTCAGCGGCGCTGGCGAAATGGGGCCACGCAATCAAACCGAAAATCGAACCGGTTCATACCGAACTCAAACGCCCGAATAAAATTGTCGACGCCCGCACGATCGACGGATTGAAAAGCCTGGCCACCGAAGACGATCCGACATTTTTCCAGGACATTATCGCCATGTTTCTCCGCCAGGCGCCGTCGTTGATCGCTCAGATCAAAAAACATGCGGCCGGCGAGGATACCACGAATTTGTCGATGGCTGCACACAACCTCAAAGGGGCTTGCGGCAATATCGGCGCGCGTTACATGGCCGATCTGTGCGAACATATCGATCAGTGCGGCCGCAAAAACGACCTCACCAAAATCCGTTCGATGATCGAAGAATTGGAAAAAAATTACTATGATACGATCGTTGAATTGGAAAAATTAGCCTAAAATCCTATCCACACCTGAGAGCACGGACCCAAACATAATCACCATGTTCTCAGCGTTCTCTTGAGTAAAAAACCTACTGTCCGAAAACGGACACTCTTCGTGCGAAAGCGAACATTTCTATTATTTCTCCGTAGTCTTAAATCATTAAAAAATAAACGTACGTTTTGGGCATGGGAATTGACTTTGCAACACGTTGCTTAATTGTTTCTAGCTTATTACAAAACATGGAATTGGAAAAACATGGATCGTAAAATTGAAAAAAAGAATTGGCCTCCGAAAAAGATCGCGATTTTTGCAGGCGGCGGACTTTTGTTCATTTTTGTTTTTTACACGTTTCTTTTCGGTGATACGTCGTCCAAACTGAATGTCGAAGTTGAAAAAATCACACTGGCCAAAGTCACGAAAGGTCCTTTTCAGGAATTTATTCCCGTGACCGGCAATGTGTTGCCGATCAAGACGATCTATCTCGACGCGATGGAAGGCGGACGCGTTGAAAAATTATTCGTCGAAGAAGGTACGATCGTGAAAGAGGGCGAAGAGCTTTTGAAGCTGACCAATACGAATCTGCAAATGGACGTGATGTTCCGCGAAGCGCAGCTTTTCGAGCAGATCAATAATTTGCGCAATACCCGGCTGGCATTCGAACAAAACCGGATTCGCAATAAAGGCGACCTCATCGATCTGGAATATCAGATCGGGCGCTGGAAACGGAATTACGATATTCAAAAAGGTTTGCTCTCGCAAAATCTTACTTCCCAACAAGAATACGAGCAAGCGCGCGATGAATATCAATATGCCGTCAATCGCCGCGATCTTTTGATCGAGAGTATGCATTCCGATTCAATTTTGCGTGCGACGCAGATGCAATCGCTCGAGGCGTCAATCCAGCACATGCAAACTAATCTGAATGTCATCAAAGAAAATCTTGCCAACCTCACCATTCGGGCTCCTGTCAACGGGCAATTAACGTCCCGTAACGCCGAGCTTGGCGAATCCAAACGCGCCGGTGATCGTTTGGGCCAGATCGACGTGCTCGACGGATTCAAAGTTCGCGCGGGAATTGACGAACATTATATTGCGCGCATTCAGATCGGGCAAACGGGCGAATTCGATTTCGCCGGCAAAACTTACATTCTTATCATCAAAAAAGTTTATCCGGAAGTGAGCAACGGCCGGTTTGAAGTGGATATGGAATTTCAGGGCGAAGCGCCGAAAGATATCCGCCGCGGCCAGACGTTGCAGATTCGTCTGGAACTCGGCGATCTCGCCGAAGCGATACTCGTGCCGCGCGGCGGATTTTATCAGAAGACCGGCGGCCAATGGATCTTTGTCGTCGATCCTTCGGGCGACTTCGCCATCAAACGTCCGATCAAACTCGGCCGGCAAAATCCCCAGGTTTTTGAAGTCATCGATGGCCTGTTTCCGGGCGAACAGGTTGTGACCTCGTCGTACGACAGTTATGGGGATATTGATAAGTTGATGTTGAAACAGAAATAGCTCATAGCTGTCGGCGTTCAGCTATTCGCTGTAAAGGAAAACAATGAAAGATTTTCGAAATTTAGATGTATGGGTAAAAAGTCATCAGTTAACATTAATTCTGTATTCCATGACAAAAAATTTTCCAAATGATGAATTGTTCGGTCTAACAAGTCAAATACGAAGAGCATCATCTTCCATACCTGCTAATATCGCTGAAGGTTGTGGTAGGAGAACCGATGCCGATTTTGCTCGTTTTTTGCAAATTGCAATGGGATCGGCGAGCGAACTCGAATATCATCTACTTTTGGCTTGTGATCTCCATTACATAAAAAAGCCAGATTACGAAAAAGTAGCTTCCGGCGTAGTCGAAATCAAAAAAATGCTCACGGCCTTTCTTCAAAGGCTGAGAGCCGAAAGCTGAAAGCTTTTATGCTAATACAAAATACACCAACCAAATAAAGGAATTCAGTCATGATCAAATCACGAAACCTTCAAAAGCTGTACACCACGGACGAAGTGGAAACGACGGCATTGAACAACGTTAATTTTGAAATCAATAGCGGCGAATTTGTGGCTATTATGGGGCCGTCGGGATGCGGCAAATCGACGCTGCTTAATGTCATCGGGCTTTTGGATAATCCGAGCAGCGGTGAATATTACTTTCTTGACAAAGAAGTATCGAAATTTACCGAACGCCAGCGCTCCAATATGCGCAAAGCCAATATCGGTTTCGTTTTCCAAAGTTTCAATTTGATCGACGAATTGACGGTATTCGAAAATGTCGAATTGCCGCTCTTATATCTCGGCATGACGTCTGGCGACCGCAAAAAGCGCGTCGAAGAAACGCTGGAGCAAATGCAAATTGCGCACCGGCGTAATCACTTTCCGCAGCAACTCTCCGGCGGTCAGCAGCAGCGCGTGGCCGTCTCACGTGCGGTTGTCGCCAAACCCAAACTCATCCTCGCGGACGAACCTACCGGTAACCTCGATTCCGCTCATGGCGAAGAAGTGATGCGCCTTTTGACGGAACTGAACCAAGGCGGAACGACGATCGTGATGGTCACGCACTCGCCGTCGCACGCAGAATACGCTTCGCGTATTATTCATCTTTTCGACGGACACATCGTTACTGAAAATATGAAAGAAGCGGCTAAAATCTAAACAGGAGCGCCTTATGTTCAAAAATTATCTCCGCACGGCTGTCCGCATTTTATGGCGCAACCGTCTGCATACGGGTATTAACGTTCTTGGCCTGTCGATGGGCATCGGCGTCTGTCTGACTATTTTTGTTTTTATTTACACGTTTATAAGCCAGGATGAATTTCACGCCAATGCCGCCGATATTTACATGATCGGCCACGTCAAACCGGTAAACAACGGTGAAGAACGATGGGGCTTTACTCCCGCGGCGTTGGGACCGGCGCTCAAAGAACAACTGCCCGAAGTCAAACGTTCAGTTCGAATCGATAACTTCGATGCATCCGTACGTTACGGAGATAATGTTTTTAAAGAATTGATATGGTTTGCCGATCCCGGTTTTTTTGATATGTTTACTTTTCCGCTCGTTGACGGCGATCCGCACGCATTAGTGGATCCAAGCGCCATTTTTCTGAGTGAGGAAAAAGCGGACAAATATTTCGGTAAAGAAAATGCGCTGGGCAAAACGCTGACCGTACGGATCGATCCAACTCATAAGTACGATCTCGTCGTCCGAGGCATCATTCGTAAGGCACCGCGTAATGCCAGCTTTAGTTTTGATTTGTTGTGTGGATTCGGCTTGGTTGAGGCCATTACGCCGAAAGCCAACGGATGGGATTACAGCGTAGCGGCTACCTTTATTCAGTTGTCGCCCGGAAGCAATGCCAAGGCCGTCGAATCAAAAATTCAAAATAACATCGCGACGTACAACGCGGTCAATCCCGACCGGCTTTACAAATCCTTTTATATCGATAATGTGGTTGACCTTGCCAAAAACTCCAACCGTACCCGGGGAGATATTTCGCGTGGAGCCAACCCCAACGGACTAATTGCCCTGGCTATCATTGCTGGGCTGCTGATGCTGATGGCGTGTTTTAATTTTATGAACAACATGATCGCCGGCTCGGCGCGCCGTTTCAAAGAAATCGGCGTTCGGAAAGTTTTGGGTGGACAGCGGCGCCAGTTGCTACTGCAGTTTTTAGGCGAATCGTTGATCGTATCGTTTGTGGCGCTGCTGATCGGTCTCGGTTTGGCGGAAGCGGCGTTTGCGCCGTTTATGAATACTCTGATCGACGGTCACTGGATTAGCTTCGATATTTTTTCCGATTACCCGCTTTTGATTTTTATGGGACTTTTAGTTGCCGCGATCGGAGTCATTTCCGGTTTATATCCATCCTTGTATATGAGTACGTTTCAGCCTGTTAAAATTTTCTGCGATCTTCAGCAAGTGACCGGCAACAAATTTATGACGCGCGTTTTGGTTGTATTGCAATTTGCCATTTGTTTGTTTGCCATCGTCGCCGCCATCGTTTTCAAAATTAACAACGATTATTTCACATCGATGGATCTGGGTTTCAAAGGCGAACAAGTAGCGGTGGTAAATTTTAATTCCGCCGAGGAATATGAACGGTTTGAAGCTGCGATGCTGCGTACGCCGGGAGTCGATCGGATTGCAGGATCCCTTCATCAAGCCGGCCGGAGTCAAAGCGTCGGTATGACGATGGAGACGGAAGGAAATACGTTTCAAACCAATATGATGCGCGTCGGCACGGACTATATTGAAACGCTGGGCATCGGTATTGAAGAAGGCCGAAGCTTCGATCCGGCTTTGAAAACTGATGAGGAGCAAAGCGTGATGATCAATCAAACGCTCGCTTCACAATTGGGCTGGCAACAATCCGCCGGAAAGGTTCTGCGCATTGAGGGCAAAGAATACAGCGTGATCGGCGTCGTAAGCGATTTTTATACGCGCACGTTCATGCGCCCGGTCGAACCGATGGTGATCAAAGCGATTCCGAAAGCGTCCTACCGTTTAATGTCGGTCAAGATGCAGCCGGATAAAGCGGACGAAGTCGTCGCTGCCATGAAAGCCGAATGGAAAAAGCTGACGCCCGACGTGCCGTTTGAATTAGGTTTTCAGGATAAGGTGTTTGAAGAAGATTTTGTCGAAAATGAAAATATTAAAAACATGTTCATCTATGTTGCCGTGATGACCATGATCATTGCCGCGATGGGACTTTTTGCGCTCGTGTCCATGAATATCGCGCGCCGTACGAAAGAAATCGGTATCCGCAAAGTTCTCGGCGCCTCTGCACCGCACATTATGAATTTGGTCAACCGTGAATTTTACGTATTAATCATAATCGCTGCAGCGTTGATTTTCCCCATCGCTTACATCGCGCTCAACGGGTTATTGAACAGCATTTTCAATTCGCACGCACCGATTACTATGGTTCCGTTTATGGGCGCCGTAGTGGCCATGCTATTGTTGGCCGTTCTGACCGTCGGATCGCGCGTGTATAAAATAGCCACCGAAAATCCGGTTAATGCTTTACGATATGAATAAAACTTTCACGCCAGAGTAGTGTACGGCATTTGTTTTTAAATTAAATTTTCCTGTGCGTCTGGGTGATGAAGTATTAAAAAGAATTTCAAATTCATGATTAAAAATTATTTTAAAACTGCGTGGCGCAAATTAAGCCGCAATAAAAATTATACGCTGATTAACATGGCCGGCCTTTCAATCGGAATGACATGTGCCTTGTGTATTTATCTGATCATTCAGCACGAACTGAGTTACGATGCTTTTCATAAAAACAAAGATCGTATTTATCGGGTGAATACGGTTTGGTATCGTGACGGAGAAGTTGGCCGCAACGGCGCTTCGCAATTTCCCCTTGGAGCGGCCATTCGTTCACATTTCAGTGATGTGAAAACCACTACCGTTTATTATGTATCCAGCGGTGTGTTTACAATTCCTGATGGATCAAACGCGCCCAAGAAATTTGCTGAAAGTGAAGGAGTTGCTTATGTCGAACCGGAATTTTTTGAAATTTTTGACGCACAATGGATTGAAGGCCATCCGTCGTCTTTGGCGGAGCCTTATTCAGTTGTTCTAAGTCAGAGTATGGCAAAGAAATTTTTCGGGAATGAAAATCCACTTGGGAAGACGTTCAATGTAAATAATCTTGACAATCTTACCGTCGTTGGGCTTATGGCCGATCCGCGCTTGAATACAAATTTTCCGTTTACCGTTTTCATTTCCTATAGCACGCAACGCGCGGCCGGGCGTAACCGCAACTTGGAGCAGTGGGGCGCGACCATGAGTAGCATCAATACCTATGTGCTTGCGCCGGAAAACTGGGACGCAATGGATTTCAATGCGCGTGTGACGGACATGGCCAAACCTTTTCTCGACGAGCGCCGCCGCCATGAACGCGGGTATGAGGTTCAACCTTTAAGTGATATCCATTTTAATCCTGAGACCGACAGTTATACTCACACCACGACCCGTTCCAGCATGTGGGCTTTGTCGATTATCGGATTATTTCTCGTTGCAACGGCCTGCATTAATTTCGTCAATCTCGCTACCGCTCAAGCCATTACGCGGGCCAAGGAAGTCGGCGTCCGAAAAGTGCTGGGAGCATTTCGCACCCAACTTCTTGTTCAATTTTTTGGCGAAACATTTTTGATTACGATTTTGTCCGGCGTTATCGCCATGGGGTTGACGGAATTAGCTGTTCCACTGCTGAACAGCAGTTTTGATTTTCATTTACAATTCAGTCTCATCGGCCATGGGCATATATGGCTCTTTCTCGCATGCCTGATTGCGCTTATTAGTATCGGGTCGGGATTTTACCCGGCTATTATTTTGGCCGGATATCAACCGGCGACGGTTTTGAAAGGCGGGCAATCTTCGTCATCGACCGGAGGTTTATGGATCCGTAAGGGCCTGGTCGTTTTTCAATTTATGATTGCCCAAGCGCTGATAATCGGTACGATTGTGGTGTTCGAACAAATGGAGTTATTTCGCAAAACCGATATGGGATTTGTCAAGGACGCTATCGTCATCACGGATGTTCCGGTAAAGGATAAATCACGTATGGAATCATTGCGAACAGAATTGATGAGGCAGCCGGGCATACAGAATGTAACGTTCGGATTTGAAGCTGCTGCGTCAACAAGCCATTGGACATCGTTAATGGTTTATAAAGACAGTCCTTCCGGTCCTGTCGAAATGATCTCCGACATGCGAATCGCGGATGAAAATTATATCTCCACTTACGGCCTTAAACTTCTTGCCGGACGTAATTATACCATGAGCGACACGATTCATGAACTGGTGATCAATGAAGCGGCCGTTGCCAAAATGGGGCTGACTAATCCGATGGATGCCGTGGGTAAAACTCTGTATGTGTACGGTGAAGATCCAAGGCCTATAGTCGGTGTAGTAAAAAATTTCAATATGACTTCATTGCATTCGGCGATCGAGCCGATGGTGATGTCCCCACAAGTTCGCAGTTACAATATCATGAGCGTCAAGATTACCATGGAAAATTCGAAAGAACTTTTGGGTAAAATTGAATCAGCATGGTCGAAAGCATTTCCTGAATTTGTGTACGATTACAGTTTTCTCGATGAAACGATTCAGCAGTTTTATGAAGACGAGCAACGCACGTCACGATTGTTTACTATTTTTGCATCGATTGCCATTTTCATTGGATGCCTTGGACTGTTCGGCCTTGTTTCATTCATGGCGGCTCAACGTACGAAGGAAATCGGCGTCCGTAAGGTTCTTGGCGCCGGTATCGGAGACATTTTGATGATTTTTGGAAAAGATTTTGCACAACTCATCACGATTGCGTTCGTCATCGCCGCGCCGATTGCGTATTTCACGATGAGCGGATGGTTGCAGGATTTTGCGTACCGCATTACGATCGGTCCCGGAGTATTCGTCAGCGCGATGGTTTTTGCGCTGGTGATCGCCGCCGTGACCGTCGGTTACCGCGCTATACGCGCCGCTTCGGCCAATCCGGTGGATGCATTAAAATATGAATAAAAAGCCTCTGTTTCGAAAAAGGAAGCCATAAGCATGATCAAAAATTATTTCAAAACGGCATTGCGGAAACTAAGCCGCAACAAAAGTTATACGCTGATCAACGTTCTCGGATTGTCGCTCGGCATTACTTGTGCACTCATGATCTTTCTGATCGTACGGTTTGAATTGACGTTCGACGATTTCCATTCTAAGAAAAACCGCTTGTACCGCGTCAATACCGATCGTACTCACCCGGACGGCATGTTGTATGACTTCGGTACTCAATCGCCGCTGGCTCCGGCGTTGCGAACAGATTTTCCCGATATCGAAAAAGTCACCGTTTGCGAATATACGCGTTCAGGCCTAATTACCATTACAGACGCCAAAGGAACGCCAAAAAAATTTCAGGAAAACGATGGCCTTGTTTACATCGAACCTGAATTTTTTGAAATGTTCGATTTCGAATGGGTGAATGGTTCGCCAAGCGCCAGTTTGTCAGAACCAAACACCGTAGTTCTCACGGAAGAAATGGTTACTAAATATTTTCCCGGCGAAGATCCGATCGGGCGCGTCGTCCGGCTTGACAATGTGCGTGATCTTAAAGTTACCGGCGTGATGAAGAATTTCCCGACCAACTCGGATTTTCCGTTTAAAATTCTGGTTTCTTACGCGACGTTACGCAGTATCGGTAAAACCGGGAGCGGATTTGATATCACGAGTTGGAATAACACCAGCAGTAACGTTAACACGTTTGTTTTACTTAATGAAAACGGTAGCCCGTCGGAATTGGAAGGCCGTTTTCCTGAATTTGTCAGCAAGTATTTTAAAAATGATAATCCCGCCGAGGTGCGTGTTTACCACTTGCAGCCATTGTCAACCATTCATTACGATACGCGTTACGGTAATTTCTCCGATCGCACGACGAGCGTGAGTTCACTGTGGGCCCTCGCTATCATCGGTATATTCCTGATCGTTACTGCATGCATTAATTTCATCAATCTTGCCACGGCGCAAGCGGTCACGCGTTCGCGTGAAGTCGGCGTACGGAAAGTTTTGGGCGCTCAACGCACTCAATTAATCGGACAATTGCTCGGCGAAACGTTCATCATTACGTCCCTAGCAGCCATTGCGTCGGTGGTGTTGACGGAATTACTTTTTTCGAAGCTTACCGGTGCGCTGGAATTGAAAGTAATTTTTCATCCTTTTACGGATTCGATGGTGCCTGTTTTTTTGCTCGCGGTTATTGGTTTTGTAACATTTTTGTCAGGACTCTATCCGGCTTTTGTATTGTCGCGCTTTCAGCCGGCGGTCGCTCTGAAAGGAAAAATCACGTCCAACCACAGCGGAGGCATTTTTCTACGCAAAGGATTGGTCGTTATGCAATTTGCCATCACGCAGACGCTCATCATCGGAACGTTTGTCGTGATGATGCAGATGCAGTTCCTGCGGCAAATGGATTTGGGCTTTAACAAAGAAGCGATCGTGACCGTGCCATTGCCGACAAATGAAAAAATAAAATTAGAGAGCCTCCGGGCACAATTGACCAATGCTCCCGGCATTAAAGATTTTAGTTTTGGGTACTCCGGCGCGACGTCGGGCAACCGCTGGACTTCGAATTTCCGGTACAACGATGGGAAGGAAATTCAAAAGCATAACGCCGACATCAAGACGGCCGACGACCATTTTATTCCGACCTATAATCTTACTTTACTGGCCGGACGCAATTTGTCCCCCAGCGATACCGTGAAGGAATTTGTCGTCAATGAAGCGATGGTGCGGAAACTCGGGATAGCCACGCCTCAGGACGCCATTGGTAAAATCATCAATTTCTGGGCTGGAGCCGACATTCCAATCGTAGGCGTTGTCAAAGATTTTAACATGAATTCCCTGCATGAAAGTATGTCCCCGTGCCTGATCACGTCGCGCATCGAAACTTATTACGAAGCCAGTTTCAAAATCACCATGAATTCAAGTCATGACGTTATCGCTCAAATTGAAAAAGCGTGGAATAACGTGTACCCCGAATATGTTTTTGAATATCACTTTATCGACGAGACGATCCGGGATTTTTACAAACAAGAAGAAAAAGCTTCAAATCTTTTCCGCATTTTTTCAGGCATTGCGATTTTCATCGGATCGATGGGATTGTTTGGATTGATATCATTCATCGCGACACAGAGAACGAAAGAAATCGGCGTACGGAAGGTGCTCGGCGCCGGCGTTTCGGACATTCTGATAATGTTTGGTAAAGAATTCGTTCAATTGGTCGTCATTGCGTTTGTATTCGCTGCGCCGATCGCGTATTACGTGATGAACGGCTGGCTGCAGGATTTTGCATACCGTATTTCAATCGGCCCGGGCGTTTTTATCACGTCCATCACGTTTACGCTGGCAATTGCCGCATTGACGGTAGGCTATCGCGCCATTCGCGCCGCGACGGCGAACCCGGTCGATGCATTGAAATATGAATAAAGAAACTCACGCCGGAGAATACAGAGGGCGCAGAGGTTTTAAATAAGTTTTTCTCGGCGTTCTCTGTGAACTCTGGTGCGAATAATATTGAAAGATAAATCAAATGAAAAAAATACTTTTCTCCCTGCTTACTCTTTTGATCGCGGCCGCTGTTCATGGTTATGCAGCCGATAATGGGTTCGAAGGAACCTGGGAAGCTGTTTTCAGTCATAACGAACTTTCATTGACCATGAAACGGCCCGATCAAAAAGGGTCTCAAACGTCATTTCAGGGAATATCTTACAACCGATTCAAAGGGCTGGACCGTTCGAAGGTTAAGTCCGACGGCGGAGAAATCACATTCACGATGCCGTTCGAACAAGGCATTATTTATTTTGCCGGCGAAAGCCAAAAAAATAAAGCTTCAGGCACATACGTTTTCGTACCGGATGAATCATTTGTGGGAAAACTCAATTCGTGGGGTTACAAAAATGTCAAAGACAGCGAAATTTTCGATTTGGCAATGTGCGACGTTGAAACGGATTACGTTGAACGGCTTGCGCCGCTCGGGTATCGCCTTTCCGAAGTCGTGCAATTCGGCATTCACGGAATTAAAAAAGATTTTATTGAAAACGCCAAATATGAAGGCCTTGATGTGGATGCCATCGTTCAACTCGGGATTCACGGCATCAGGCCGTCGTTTATCAAAGACATGGAGGGCTTGGCGGATAACCTCGAGGAAACGATTCAATATGGCATTCACGGCTTGAAGCCCGGCTATATTCGAGAAGCGAAAGAACTCGGCTTCGATTCTGAAGAAATTGTCCAAATCGGAATTCATGGCGTGCGGCCGGAATTTATCAAAGACATGAAGGCGCTGAATTATTCTGTCGATGAAGCCGTACAATTTGGCATTCACGGGCTTCGTACGAGTTTTGTTCGTGACATGACCGACAAAGGTTTTTCAGTTGATGACATCGTTCAATTCGGCATTCATGGTCTTAGAGCTAATTTTGTGAGTGAAATGAAAGCGTTCGGATTTACGACGGATGAAATCGTCCAGATGGGCATTCACGGAATCAGCGCGTCGAAAGTACGCAAAATGAAAGACGCCGGAATGAAAAATGAAACGATCGTTGATGTGCTGACAGAATGATAACGCGGGAGATTTAAATTAAATGTTTCAAAACTATCTTAAAATAGCTTTACGTACGATTGTCAAACAAAAAGCTTATGCGCTGTTGAATATTTTCGGATTGGGCGCCGGCCTGGCTTGTTTTATTGTCATTGCGCTTTACGTACGGCGGGAATGGAATTACGACCGATTTCAAGATCAGAGCGATCGGTTGTATCGTGTTATTCTTCAACGCAATACGACCGGCGTTCCTCAGCCGACCGCGGCGGTATCTTATGGCGTGGCTGATATAATGAAACATGAATTTCCGTCCATCGAAAAAATCGGGCGTATGTACCGCTTCGGACAAGACGCGGTTTTGCGGGCCGGTGATAATATTATCGGCGAGCCGAATTTTATTTTTAGTGAACCGGAGATGCTGGATTTATTATCGATTCGTCTTACCGAGGGTGATCCGGCGATTGCCCTCAAAGAACCGCAATCGCTGATCGTGACTCAAAATACGGCACACCGCCTTTTCGGGAATGTGTCCGCACTCGGAAAAACGGTTCGCGTTCGGATCAATACCATTTACGTCGATTATAAAATCACCGGCGTGACATACGATTATCCTGAGAATTCCCACTTTACTTTTCAGGCGCTCGCTTCGTTTGAAGATTTCAGAAAATATGTTGTCAATGCGGATTTCATGACCAGTTGGTTTAATTACGGGTTCTGGACGTATTTTCGCATCAAAGATCCGGCCGCAGCCGGTGACGTGCATAAGCAGCTTGCAACGATTGTTCAAAAACATTTCCCTGAAACCCGAAAGGGGTCGAATTTTGAGCTGCAATCGGTTAAAGATATTCATCTTTATTCCCAGACCGACAGTGAAGTCCGGCCTAACGGCAATGCATTTTACATTTATACTTTTTCTATTATTGGTCTGTTGGTGCTGGTCGTTGCCGGAATCAATTATGTGAATCTTGCAACGGCCCAGTCGGAACGTCGCAGCAAAGAAGTCGGTGTCCGCAAAGTCATGGGCGCAGAACGGCGGCAATTGATACTTCAGTTTCTGACGGAATCGGTCGCGCAAACGGCGTTCGCTTTTTTGATCGCGCTGGGACTTTCAGAACTTCTTGTAGTGGTTCTCAACCAATCAACGAATCTTGGATTGGCGCTGCAATATTCCGATCCCGCGCTGGCGGTATTTGGTTTATTCCTGATCGTCATGGTCGGACTCGGAGCCGGTTTCTATCCGGCGATGGTTTTATCCAGTTTTTCGCCCGTACGCAATTTGCGAGTGAAAGCATTTCGCCCCGTATTCAATCTTCGTCAAGTTTTGGTGGTTTCACAATTGACCGTGACGGCCGGCCTGATCAGCGCGGTGTGGGTGATTCAGCAGCAGGTTAAATTTGTCCAATCGACGAATCTCGGATTTGAAAAAGAACAGAATGTCCTGATTCGCGCCTTAGGCAGCAACGTAGCGCTAAATCAGAATTACGAACGGTTCAAGTATCAAACTGAGCGCTTGCCCGGCGTTGCTTCCGTGACGCGCCATTCATGGATTGCCGGCGAAGGATACCGGATTCGTTCGATGTTTTTCGGGCCGATAGCCGACGATCAAGGCCATCCGGTACAGTTTATATTTGTTGGTTATGATTATCTCAAAACTTACGGATTGGAACTCGTCGAGGGCCGTGATTTTTCTCAGGAATTTATTTCTGATTCCAGCGGCGCGTATATCGTCAATGAGTCGGCTGTGCGTGCATACAAACTGGACAATCCGATCGGGCGGATTATTGCCAGCGGTGATCGCGGCCCGGTGAGCGGTCCGATAGTCGGCGTCGTCAAAGATTTTCATTTTGCGAGCCTGCATCAGCCGATCGAACCGATGGTGATCGGTTTGTTCAATTTCGCCATGCCGTACATAACGGTCCGATTGAAAGCCGGTCATGCTCAGGAAACTATTGCGGCGATCGAAGATATATGGAACAGCATGGATCAGGAAAAATCGATGGATTATTCCTTTCTCGATCACCGCCTCGATCAGGTGTACCGTTTTGAAAGCCAGTTGTCCAAAATTACGACGATCTTTACCGTTTTGTCTATTGGCATCGGATGTCTGGGTTTATTCGGGCTCGTAGCCGCCGTCGCTGAAAAACGTACGAAAGAGATCGGTGTCCGCAAGGTTCTCGGCGCTTCAACGGGATCCATTCTCATGATGTTTGTCAAAGAATTTACGGCCATGGCCGTTTTGTCAACCTTACTCGCGATTCCGATGGCATACTGGATACTCTCGGGTTGGCTTGAAGGATTTGCATACCGCATCAACATTGGCGTTGAACCCTTTGTGATTGCATTAAGCGCAATGCTTATTCTGACATTAGTCACGGTCAGCCATCGTGCGCTGAAAGCCGCGTCGGCGAAACCGGTGGACGCGTTGAAATACGAATAAAAACAACGTGAAATACCAAACCAGCGTACGAAAGAAATCGGAATTCGCAAAGTGTTGAGCGCTACGATTGGCAACATTGTGACGTTTCCGACCAAAGAATTTGGCAAACTGGTTTTGATGTCCAATTTCATTGCATGGCCGTTGACGTACTGGCTAATGAATCAATGGCTCGAAAATTTTGCCTACCGTATTGACGTAGGCGTTGCGAGCTTTTTATTATCGTCTGCCGTCGCGCTTGCGATTGCTTTGATCACCATGAGTTATCAGGCTATCAAAGCCGCTACCGCGAATCCGGTGGAGCGTTGAAATACGAATGACAAAAAACTAATAATTGAAAGATCAGAGGCCCTTATGCACTATTTCAAAATTGCAGTCAGGCTTTTGCGAAAACAAAAAACGTTTGCCTGCATCAATATTCTGGGGCTCACGGCTGGATTATCATCCTTCATGCTAATTATTCTTTTTGTAACGGATGAATGGTCCTATGATCGGTATCATACTAACGTGGATCGTATTTTTCGGGTCGGCTATGAAGTGACTTCGCCCGGCGAACCAACTCGGACGATGGCTTGGGTATCGGCGCTTGCAGGCCCAAAATTGAAAGAAGAATTTCCGGAAATAGAAGCTACTGCACGCCTGCGTCAAACCTTTGTTACAGTACGGCACGAAAATCAAATTCTTACAGAAACAAAAGTATTTTTTACCGACCCGTCGGTTTTTGATATGTTTTCATTTCCAATGCTTAGGGGTAAGGGTTCAGGACTGGACCGGCCTTATACGGCTGTATTAACACAAACCCTGGCACATAAATATTTTGGCGACACAGATCCACTGGGAAAAATACTTACACTTAATGATTCTATGAAATATGAAATCGTCGGATTGACAGCCGATGTTCCTAAAAACTCTCATTTTCATTTTGATATGCTTCTTTCACACCGTACGCGTGAAATCTTAACGCCGCATATTCAAAACTGGTATGCGTTAGGAACGCACACTTATATTTTAGCTAAAGAAAATATCAACCGTGGCGAACTGGAAAGCAAAATCAAAAACATGGTGATGAGGCATTACGCTAAAGAAGCGTCTGACATGGGTATTACCATTAATCTTTTTTTGCAGCCGCTAAAAGATATACATCTGACATCTCATTTATCCAATGAAATTGAGACTAATGGCGACCGGACTACCGTCTTGATATTTGCTGGAATCGCTATTTTGATTATTGCGATTGCCGGCCTGAATTTTGTCAATCTTACCACTGCACGATCCGCTCACAGGATCAGGGAAGTCGGGGTGCGCAAAGTACTGGGGTCTTCACGGATGCTGCTAATCAGGCAATTTCTGGCCGAATCCGTACTTCTGGCGTGGATTGCTTTTCTTTTTTCTCTTTTTGTTGTCGAGCTTTTGATCGGTCCTTTTAATACGCTGACCGGCAAAGAATTAGCCTGGTTGAATCCATTTTGGATAGTTGTTTCGGTTATCGGAACAACGATGCTTGGCTTGTGTGCAGGCCTTTATCCCGCCTTGATACTATCGGCGGCCAGACCGATCACGGCTCTGAAGCAACAATTGGACAAAGGACGCCAGCGTATTTCTTTGCGACGCATTCTGGTCGTGAGTCAATTTACTATTTCTATCGGGCTGATGATTGCCGCAATTACCGTTTACCGTCAATTGGAGTTTATGAAAGATCAGCCTTTAGGATTTGAAAAGGATCAAAAACTTGTAATTGAAATTGGACTTAACCGGGATGCCGGTCAAAAATCTGAAACAGTGAAATCGGTTTTGTCGGGTATCACAGGAGTTGCTCATGTTACATCTTCAGGAACTATTCCCGGGCGACCTTTACTGCAAAGAGTTTCACGGCCAGAAGGTCTTGGCGAAAATGAGACCCGGCTGATGTCGAGCCTGGTTGCCGATGAAAATTTTGTTCCGGCATATGGCCTCTCGCTGGTGGCAGGAAGAAATTTTTCAAAATCGATTCTGACGGATATGAACGAGGGTTTCCTGATCAATGAAACCGCTGCACGTGAATTCGGTTGGACGCCCACACAGGCCATTGGGAAAAAATTTGAATGGGGAAGAAAAACCGGGCGTATCATCGGCGTTGTTAAAGATTTTCATTTCAAATCATTGCATGAACCTATTGAACCGGTAGTAATAACTATGAACCCAGGCTGGTATAATTATTTTACATTAGCTGTTTCAGGCCAGGAGATCCGGCAAACGCTAGAGTTGGTTCGTTCGGCATGGAGCGGTCTTTTTCCCGGACGTCCGTTTGATTTCTTTTTTGTCGATGAGGATTTTAATAAACAATATCAATCGGAAGATCGTTCGCAAACTCTCATCGGTTATTTTACACTCTTTGCTGTTTTTATTGGATGTTTGGGGCTCTTCGGGTTATCTGCGTTCAGCGCTGAACAGCGTACCAAAGAAATTGGTATTCGGAAAGTCCTCGGTGCTTCTGTGACAGGTGTCGTAATGCTTTTATCCAAAGAGTTTTTAATATGGGTTTTGATGGCCAATGTCATTGCATGGCCTGCGGCTTATTATATCATGAATGCATGGTTGCAAAATTTTGCGTACCGCATGGATGTATCGGTTGGAATATTTATTTTGGCGGGAGCTTTAACGTTGTGTATCGCTTTATTGACAGTTAGCATCCAGGCTATCAAGGCAGCAACAGCAAATCCGGTGGACGCGTTGAAGTGCGAATAGCCTACGGTGTACTGATGCGCCCGTGTTTCGAGCACCAAGCGCTAATCGGCAAAAAATCAAGTTTTATCTAAACAAAAAAAAATAAATCGCCGCCTAAAAAATCGTTAAAAGGGTACAAATGAAAACAAAATTGGTCTTTATTACCACATTAGCGATTGCGGCAAATTTAAACGCACAAACGCAAAAAATATCTGCAGAATACTCTTTTATAAATCAAAATGCAGAATATTATTTATTTAACTCGAAAGAAGTTAACGATACTTTTAATGTATATGTTAAACTTCCGACAAACTACACTTCTTCAAATTCGAAATATCCCGTTTTATATGTTCTGGACGGCGATATAGCATATTTTGTTGCGTGCGGCGTGACGCCTCATCTTTTGTTGGGTGGGCATATTCCAGAAATAATTATTGTTGGAATCGGTTACGGCAGCTTAAATGCCGGCCCCGGAGGGAAAAACAATAGAATGAGAGATTATTCTCCGACTCAAATCCCTGAGGATCCGAGAACGGGAAAAGCCAACCGGTTTTTATCTTTTTTAAAAAAAGAACTGATTCCTTTTGTGGATAAGAATTATAAGACTGATACAACGAACAGAGCTATTGAAGGCCATTCAATGGGTGGACTTTTTGCAACTTATGCTCTATTCAGTGAGACCAGGCTTTTTAATAAATATATAATCAGCAGTCCAACTGTTTCGTGGGATAACAAAGCAATATTTAAGGATGAAGAAACGTATTCCCACCATAACGCCGAATTAAAAGCCGATGTGTTTATTTCATTCGGATCAGATGAAGGAGAAAAATTTCAACCTGAAAATGTTAATGAAATGATTTCAAAAATAAAGAGCAGAAATTATTCCGGGTTAAATCTGACAACAAGAATTTTTGATAAAGGAGGACATTTTACTGTCCCTTCTGAGGCACTGAATTACGGTCTTGTCGCTGTTTTTCATAAGTAAGTTACAAAGGCGCGACGAACCCTGTGGAAGCATTGAAACGCGAATAACAATACCAGTCTTAGCATAGGAAAACCGATGTTCCAAAATTATCTAAAAATCGCTCTTCGGAATTTGTTCCGGCAAAAGACCGTATCGATCATCAATATCTTCGGCTTGTCGATCGCCGTCGGTTGTAGTATTACCGTTTTTCTTTTCTTGCAGAATTATTGGACGCTGGATGAGTTTCACAAAAACGGCGAACGTATTTTCATAATAGAATACGTGACCAATACCGGCGGAGAGATACAAACGTGGGGCGATGCGCCGGCGCCGATTGCTCAGGCGCTGCAATCCGATTTTCCACAGATCGAACATGCGGTGAGAATTCAACGCGAAGGAGCAAAAGCTTTTTACAAAGAAAATGTTTTTGATGAAGTCATTACGTATGCCGACGTCGATTTTTTCACCATGTTTACTTTTCCGCTGAAGTACGGCGACCCTTCTGCGTTGAATAATCCCAATGCAATTATTCTGAGCGCCGATGCCGCTGAAAAATATTTTCCCGGTAAAGATCCGATCGGCCGCACGATTCCGCTGATCATCGGCGATCAGCCTAAAACTTTTTCGATTGCAGGCGTCGCCGAACCGTTTCCGAACAATATCGGATTCCGGTTCGATTTTCTGACGGGCTATCATTCCGTTCATGAAATTTTAAAAACGCAAAATTGGAAAACGCGGACCGACGGAATTTTTATTCAACTTCGCCGGGCGGAGGATGCCGATTTTGTGGCGAAACAAATGAATCGCTACGTTCCGCTTTTCAATGATCATAATTCTGATACGCCGATCCAATCATTTACGCTTGATAACCTCCGTCATCCCGCGCCCAATGCTTATGATGTCATTCATCGGCCAGCCGAAACGCTCCATCCTGCTTTAACGATCATGTTTTCATTGATCGCGTTAGTGATGATGGCGGTTTCCTGTTTCAATTTTGTGAATATTTCCCTGGGCGGCGTTTCAAGGCGTTTGAAAGAAATCGGCATCCGGAAAGTACTGGGAGGCCGGCGCGAGCATTTGATCGCACAATTCATGTCGGAAAATCTTCTGCTTTGCTTTTTATCATTAGCCTTAGGATTGATGCTGACGGAAGTATTGTTTGTTCCCATTCTCAACAGCATTATGGTTCTCAAGACAACGGTTTCATTTTCGAGTAATGCCGGTTTGTGGTTATGGATGCTAGGATTGTTGGCGGTTACAGGCTTGGGATCAGGCATGTACCCGGCTTTTTACGTGTCATCATTTAAACCAGTCATCATCTTTGCCGGGCGGCAAAAATTTGTAAGCAAGAATATGCTGCGCCGGGGATTATTGGCGATTCAATTCGTGTTAGCGTTTTTGGCCGTCATTATAACGGTCGTACTGTTGACAGCAGCGCAGCAGTGGAAACATTTTTCATGGGGATACAATCCTGATCAAACATTGATCGTTCAACTCACGGAAAGCCGCCAATTCGATCTGTTAAAAAATGAAGTTCTGAAAAATCCGAATGTGCAGATGGTTGCCGGATCCGTCCATCATATCGGACAATCCATGCGGCAGGAAACGCTATTCGCAGACGGCGACGAAAAACAAAATATTTTTCGTTTTGACGTTGGCGCAGGTTACCCGGAAGCGCTCGGTCTTAACTTGAAATCCGGACGGTTTTTCGATTTTGAAAAACGCGTGGAGGATGAAAATTCGATTATAGTCAATGAAGCGTTTCTTGAGAAACAAAATTTATCGGACGGTATTGGCCGGCAAATTCGCGTAGCAGAAAAAAAATACACGATCACCGGCGTCGTCGATGATTTCAAATTATTCGGAACGGGCGCGACGTATCCCTCGGCGTTTTTCAGGGCGGATAACAAGGATTTTACGTGTATGGTTATTCGGTTTGCGCCCGGAACCGGAAAAGAAGTTGCCGCTCAAATCGATCAGGTTTGGAAAAACCTTTTTCCCGATGTGACGATCAATCGTTTTTTTCAGAAAGAAGTTTTTGACGGATTTTATCAAACCTTTACCAAAGTCTCCGGAACATTCGGCTATGTTGCCGCGATGGCTCTGCTGATTGCGTGTCTGGGATTATATGGCCTGGCTGCGCAGCATTTTTTGCGGTATCTGAAAGAAGTGGGCGTCCGCAAAATGCTCGGAGCATCGGCCGGTCAAATCCTGTTATTGATCAACCGCGAATTTCTTATTTCCATGATCGTTGCCGGAGTTATAGCTACGACGCTCAGCGCTGCCGGTATCCAACTTTTATTGAAACAGGTAAAACAATTTACTGGAAACTTTTCGCCGGGTTTTATGCCTTTTGTTTTGGCGAATGTCGTCATTTTTATTACGGCGATGGCGGCTGTGGGTCGTCAATCATGGAATGTGGCAACGATCAATTTGTCGGAAGTATTGAAGAATAGTGAATAGAAAGTTTCCGCGCTATGCCCGTTAACAAGGAAAATATATGCTTCAAAACTATCTAAAAATAGCCATACGTAATTTGCTCAAACACAAAACGTATTCGGCTATCAACATTCTGGGTTTAGCCGTCGGTATGGCGAGCTGTTTGATTATTTTATTATTCGTGCAGTATGAACTGAGTTACGATCGATATCACGCCCATGCCGACAGGATTTATCGCGTTTCCCGGCAATTTTATAACCAAAACGGGCAAATGAATTTATGGCTGGGGCCTATCGCTCCTCCATTTGCGCCGTTATTGAGAACTGATTTTCCGCAGATTAAAGTCGCGCAATTTCTTCGTGATTTTAATACTAAATTGAAAATGGGTGAACAAGCATTCATCGAAAACCGTTTTTTCTGGGCTGATGAACATGTGCTGGATGTTTTCAGTTTTGAATTAGTGAAAGGCGATCGGCGTAACGTTCTGAAAGAACCGAACAGTATTGTACTGACGGAATCGGCTGCGCGGAAGTATTTCGGCAATGCCGATCCGATGGGAAAGATCATCAACTATGAAGATCAGCTTGATTTAAAAGTCACAGGTATTCTCAAAGACATCCCAGAAAATTCTCACTTTCACATCGATATTCTCGCATCGTTCGTGACGCTGCAGACAATTTTTTCTCCGGGAACGCTCATGACGAACTTCGGTTCCAATAATTATCCGACGTACGTTTTTTTACCGGAAGGCATGGATGCCGGTGAATTCGAGCAACAGTTGGTTAAATTCGTCGATAAGCATGTGCCGGTTCCTAATCCAAGCATTCCGAAAGCCAGCGCTTTTACGTTGCTTAAACTTCAGCCGATCACTGATATTCATCTGCATTCGCATTTAGATTCTGAGATAGAGCCCAACGGCGACATTCTCTACGTGTATATTTTTTCAGCCGTTGCGTTTTTTATTCTGCTCATTGCGTGTATCAATTTTATGAATTTGTCGACGGCGAAAGCGGCAGACCGTTCGCGGGAAGTAGGGGTTCGAAAAGTGGTCGGTGCCGGCCGCCAAGACCTGATCCGTCAATTTCTGAGCGAGACTATTATCCTCGCATTCATTGCACTCATCCTCGCCATCGGATTAGTTGAACTGGCGTTACCGTATTTTAATGCTTTTATCGGAAAGAATCTTTCGCTGAATCCGGCGGATAATTATTTCATGTTGGCGTCGATTATTACGATTGCGTTGTTGACCGGGCTGATTTCGGGAAGTTATCCGGCGTTTTTTCTTTCGGCGTTCGAGCCGGTCGTCGTTTTAAAAGGTAAATTGAGCAATGGATCCGGTTCGTCCTGGCTGCGTTCAACGCTCGTAGTCACGCAATTTTCGATAACCATTGCGTTGTTGTGCGGCATTGGAATCATTCAAAACCAACTTGATTTTTGCAGAACGGCCGATCTCGGATTCAAACACGATCACGTTCTGGCCATTTTAATTCCGCAAAGCGCTCGGAATAAAATTGAAGACGTAAAAAATCAATTGAAACAAAATTCCAATATCGTTGCGGTATCGGCGTCGAGCCGTTTTCCGTCGGGACGATTATTGGACAGTTTTAACATGCAAGTGGACATCGGCGGCGAGATGAAGGCCGTAAATTTTCGAATTGCCAGCGTCTTTGTCGATCACGACTATATGACTACGTACGACATGCCGATCGCTGCCGGACGTGATTTTTTGAAGGAGTTTGTTACCGACGATACAGCCGCTGTGATTTTCAATGAATCCGCGGTCAAAGCTCTCGGGTGGACGTCGAATGAAGACGCGTTGAATAAACGCGTGAATTTCGGTAACCGGCGTTCGCGGGTTGTCGGTGTCGTGAAAGATTTTCATTTTGAATCCATGCGCGAGAAAATTGCGCCGATGATTTTTGCTATCAATCCGAATTTTACCGGATATTTTTCCATCCGTATCCGTCCGGAAAACGTTCCCGCGACGCTTGAATTCTTAAAAGAACGCTGGGCTGAATACGATCCGGATGTGCCGTTTAATTATCAATTCATCGATGAGAATTTCGATCAACTGTACCGCAATGAAGAGCAACTCAGCCGGGTGCTGGGATATTTTGCGGGTTTGGGAACATTCATCGCTTGTTTGGGATTGATCGGTCTTGCGGCATTTATGGCCGAACGCCGCACCAAAGAAATCGGAATCCGTAAAGTGATGGGCGCGACGGTCGCGAATATCGTCGGTTTGATGTCCAAAGAATTTGTGCGATTGGTGATCGTCGCGAATCTCGTTGCATGGCCGCTCGCGTATTTTGCCATGGACCGATGGCTCGATCATTTTGCGTACCGGATTTCCATTGGACCGGCCGTATTTATAATTGCCGGAGTTGTTACGCTCGCCATTGCTTTGGGAACAGTTAGTTTTCAGGCGTTTCGTGCCGCGACGGGCAATCCGGTGAATGCGTTGAAATATGAATAATAGGCAGACGTGAAATGCCAAACGTAAGACGAAGGTTCTCGTCTCGCGTCTGACGTCTGCCGTTTTACAATATGGAGAAAACCAATGTTTCAAAATTACTTCAAAATAGCATTTCGGAATTTGATCAAACACAAAGCGTATTGCTTGATCAATATTTTCTGTTTGGCGATTGGCATCACGAGTTGTCTGCTGATTGTTTTATA
>JABWBZ010000164.1 GCA_013359335.1 bacterium | reverse complement strand
GATTGGGGGGTGCTGGCTTTTTCAGTGGGGTTTGGCGGATCGATGATCTGGTTTGGTTCATCGGCGGGTGTGGCGTTGTCCAGTATTTTTCCCCAGGCCAAGTCTGTGGGCGAATGGCTCAAACAGGGCTGGCATGTGATTTTGGCCTACGTGGTGGGATTTTTTATTATGCTGGGTCTTTTGGGCTGGCACCCACACGAACCGCATAAAGAAGGGGCTGCGCCATCTGCACATGAAATGATTCGCGAATAATATTTAGGTGTGAAAAGGCTGCTTTCGGGCAGCCTTTTTTGTTTGATACGGATTGCCTTTTTTTGTGGTTCATTTTACCTTGTGCAATATGAACAGGCAACCAACCCAAAAAAAATCTGCAAGTTTAGGGGAGGCCTATCGCGCGGTGGGGCCCTATATGACGCTGGGCATCCAGTTTGTCGCCACCATTTTGGTGTGTGTGTTTGCCGGGCGCTGGGTTGATGGGCGGTATGACATGGCACCGATTTTCACACTGGTTGGCGGTTTTTTGGGCATTGCTGCCGGGTTTTACCACTTTTTGAAAACGAAAAATACCGCCGCAATCATCAGAACAAATCCGACGATATAATTCCATTTCAATTCTTCTTTCAAATAAGTCACCGAGAAAACGCAAAACGTAATCAGGGTAATGACTTCCTGCATGGTTTTTAATTGCGCCGCATTAAATTGTCCATGCCCGAAACGATTCGCCGGAACCTGGAAACAATATTCTACGAATGCAATCCCCCAACTGACTAAAATCGCCAGCCATATCGGTGAATCTTTGTACTTCAAATGCCCATACCAGGCAAATGTCATGAAGATGTTTGAAATCGTTAAAAGAACGATGGTTTGCATAAAAAATTAATTGAAACGTTAATGATCCTTAAAACTCAACGGATAGTTATCGGGATTGATCAAAGCAGAAAGTTCAATATCAACATCCAGTTCTTCCCAATAAAAATGATCGGGGGGCGTGAACTGAATATTAAAAATTTGAGAAGCCGTAGCGTTTTTGAACCTTGGATAATCATCAAAAAGAACAAAAAACTCTCTGTTGTCGGCCCAAATCCAAAAGCCCATATTCGTTATAGCTGTAACTTCACTGATTGAAGTGCTTTTTCCATAAATCTTTGAACTCATTTTGTTTTTCCATAATTATGATTTCGATTTCCTTCAAATCGTAATTTTTAATTCCAAAATTGACTGCAAGCTCAACTAAAGGTTCCAGCCAATATTTCGCTTCACCGTCTGGTGTATGAACGTGAATGTGCATTCTTTTTTCTTCACGACTATTAACATAAAACCGATAACTTCTATGACGAAAAAATGTCGGTGACATTACATATTCCTTCTATATTGCCCACCGACCTGATACAGCGCGGAGCTAATCTGTCCTAGAGAACACGATTTAACGGATTCCATCAACTCGCCAAAAATATTACCATTTTGAAGCGCCACGTCGCACAAAGCTTTTTGTTTGCCCGGCGCATCCTGTCCATGCAATTTCCAGAACGCGTGCAATTGATGAATCTGTGCCTCTTTTTCGTCTTTCGTCGAGCGGATTAATTCCGTCGGTTTAGCATCGCTGCCGCCGGTTGGATTGAGAAATGTATTCACGCCGACGATCGGCAATTGGCCGCTGTGTTTCAGATTTTCATACAGCAACGATTCTTCCTGAATTTTATTGCGCTGATACATCGTTTCCATCGCACCCAAAACGCCGCCGCGTTCTGAAATGCGGTCGAACTCTGACAAAATCGCTTCTTCCACGAGGTCGGTCAATTCTTCGATGATAAACGAGCCTTGCAAAGTATTTTCATTTTTGGCAAGACCGAGTTCTTTATTAATGATTAATTGAATCGCCATGGCGCGGCGAACCGATTCTTCCGTCGGCGTCGTGATCGCTTCGTCGTACGCGTTGGTGTGAAGCGAATTGCAGTTATCGTAAATCGCCATCAATGCCTGCAACGTCGTGCGGATATCGTTGAAGCTGATTTCCATCGCGTGTAAACTGCGCCCGGACGTCTGGATGTGATACTTCAGTTTCTGCGAACGGTCATTGCCTTTGTATTTGTATTTCAATGCGATGGACCAAATTCGGCGTGCAACGCGGCCGATCACGGAATACTCCGGATCGAGGCCGTTGGAAAAGAAGAAGGATAAATTCGGCGCAAAATCATCGACATTCATTCCGCGTGAAAGATAATATTCGAGGTACGTAAATCCGTTGGCGAGCGTAAACGCCGTCTGCGTGATAGGATTGGCGCCCGCTTCGGCAATATGATAACCGGAAATACTGACCGAGTAGTGATTGCGAATTTTATTTTTGACGTAATATTCCTGCATATCGCCCATCATCTTGAGCGCAAATTCCGTCGAAAAAATACATGTATTCTGCGCCTGGTCTTCTTTGAGAATGTCCGCCTGCACCGTCCCGCGAACAACGCTGAGCGTATACGCCTTGATTTTTTCGTACGTCTCGCGATCCACGAGTTTATCTCCCGTTGTCCCGAGCGTGCCATAACCGAACATCACGCCATCATATTTGATGGCCTTTGCATAATGCGGATGTGCGTGATCGACTTTGGGTTTGTTTAATTTATTTGCTTGTCCGTTTTCGCGAAGATATTTCTCGACTTGCTGATCAATGGCCGTATTGAAAAACATTGCCAAAATCATCGGCGCAGGCCCGTTGATCGTCATCGAGACAGAAGTGTTCGGATCGCATAAATCGAAACCGGCGTACAATTTTTTCATATCATCGAGCGTGCAGATAGAGACGCCCGAGTTACCAATCTTACCATAAATATCGGGACGGTAATCCGGATCTTCGCCGTAGAGCGTGACCGAATCAAACGCCGTCGACAACCGCGCGTACGGTTGATCTTTGGAGAGATAGTGAAAACGTTTGTTGGTGCGTTCGGGCGTGCCTTCGCCGGCAAACATGCGCGTCGGATCTTCACTCGTGCGCTTGAATGGAAATACGCCGGCCGTGTACGGAAATTCCCCGGGAACGTTTTCTTTCATGATCCACCGGAGCAAATCGCCCCAGTCTTTGTATTGTGGCAAAGCGACTTTGGGAATGCGTGTTCCGGAAAGCGATTGAATCGACAATTCATTGACAATTTCTTTGTCACGAACTTTCGTGACCATTTTATCCTGCGCGTACAGTTTTTTAAATTCGTCCCACGCTTCGAGCCGTTTTTTAAATTCCGGCCGTAAACGAATATTAAGATTGTCAATCATCCGGTCGAGGGAACGGATTACGTCGTCTGAATTGGACACTTTATCAAAACTGATTTTGGATGTGCTTTCGCCTTCATCGGCGCCGATTTCAAACGATTTTAATTGTCCGGAAGCCAGCGAATCCTGAGACGAAAAAACATCTTTCGCGCCTTTGAGTTGATAAATTTTCCGCGCGACTTCCGATTGCTCGCCGGCAAATCGGTGGTAACCACGCACGGTATCGGTAATTTCGCTCAGATAACGCGTGCGTTCCGGAGGAATGATGTATTTTTTCTTGCTCATTTCATCGGTCAATTTCATCGACGACGACCAATTCACTTTCACGCGCTCATTGATCAGACGGATTAAATGCGCGTACAGAATATTCACGCCGGGATCGTTGAACTGGCTGGCAATCGTACCGAAAATCGGCAGCGTTTCATCAGCGGCTTCGAAAAGTTTCCGGCTGCGTTTGTATTGTTTTCTCACGTCGCGCAGAGCATCGAGCGAACCGCGTTTATCGAATTTATTGAGTACGACAACGTCCGCGAAGTCGATCATGTCGATTTTTTCTAATTGCGTCGCCGCGCCAAAATCGGACGTCATGACATACATTGACACGTCAACTAAATCGACAATTTCCGAATCGGATTGCCCGATGCCTGCCGTTTCGACAATAATTAAATCAAATGCCGCGGCTCGGACAATTTCAATCGCTTCCTCGATGGCTTTACTCAAAGCAAGATTGGATTGCCGCGTCGCGAGGCTGCGCATATACACACGCGGATTGACAATCGAATTCATCCGGATACGATCACCCAGCAAAGCGCCGCCGGTCTTACGTTTCGACGGATCGACGGAAATGATCGCGACGTTTTTGTCCTGGAAATCATTGATGAAGCGGCGAACGAGTTCGTCCGTCAGCGAACTTTTCCCCGCTCCACCCGTACCGGTAATTCCGAGTACTGGAATGATTTTCGACGGTTTGATTGTATCGAGTTTTTTTCGTAATGCATCCAAAGTTCCGTTCGTCGATTCCTCCACGAGGCTTTCCGCATAAGTAATCAATTGAGCAATCACGCGCGGATCTTTTTTATTCAATGCTTCAACCTGGCCATTGAGATGATCGATGGTCGGGAAATCCGTACGTTGGAGCATGTCGTTGATCATGCCTTGCAAACCGAGGTGACGACCGTCTTCGGGTGAATAAATTTTATCGATTCCGTACGATTCCAACTCTTTGATTTCTTCCGGTACGATCACGCCGCCGCCGCCGCCGAAAATTTTGATATGACCGGCGCCTTTTTGTTTGAGCAAATCGCGCATGTATTTAAAATATTCAATGTGGCCGCCTTGATACGAACTTACCGCAATGGCCTGCGCATCTTCCTGAATGGCCGTATTGACGACATCTTCGGCAGAACGATTGTGCCCGAGGTGAATCACTTCCACGCCCGACGCCTGCAAAATGCGCCGCATGACATTGATGCTGGCGTCATGGCCATCGAATAAACTGGCCGCCGTTACAAAACGGATTTTGTTTTTCGGTTTATAAATTTCGGTTTCCATGCAAGGTCCTTTTATAGTTCATAATTTAAATTTTATTCAGCAGACCATGAACCGCTGAATACATAGCCGTCCGCCGCATTGTTCAGGGTTAATGGTAATACGGTTCATAAGATTACTTATTATCCGATCCTTTTTGACTTCAATGATCTTTCAGATCATTTTTGCTTAAATTTTTACTGATGTTGGTTATGGTAATTCAAAGATTTTTTTCCACGCAAGCGTATAAAAGTACCATCGTCTAAAATATCCGTGTGCGTTGCGCATTCCGGACTGACATACAAAACATCGGCCTCTTCATCAAATCAAACCATAAATGTTTACTCATGCAAATACCAATTTTCGGCCTTTAGGTTTTGGTATGGGGTCGCCAAATTCCTTAGCTGTATCAATCCAAAGCCGGATGGCGTTTTTTGCCGATTTCAGAGCTTTTTCATACGAATCGCCATGGGCCATGCAGCCGGGAAGTTCAGGCACTTCAGCAACAAATGCTGCATCCTCTTCACTCCAATAAATAATAATTTCATATCGATTCATTTTAAAATGCCTCCCAGATGATACTTTAAAATTATATTTCGTACTTGTTTTACTTGATAAGCCTTAGCCTTATTTCCATCTTTTTGCAAATTAATCCTTTCCTCAATGCCGTCGCGCCTAAACAAATGATGACTTCCTCTCACTCGCTCTTCAAATCCACACTTTTGCAATAAGTGACAGAGATCATCAAATCGAATATTTGCATCCGACCTTCCTTGCAAAACTTGCTCGTACAATTTTTCAAATTTACCCATTTTATTGAACCGTATTTCCCTGCGCAACCTTATTCACAAAAATTCCTTCAATTCTTTCGCGATTGGGAAATAACATAACCACTAAACTTAAAAACAACGCTGCTGTAATTAAATTCAACCAATATTCCGGATAATGATGCATGACGCCATTCGTCACGGCCAACAGGCATATGACAATTCCAAAAATTGCCGAAGCCTCAAGCATCGCCAAGCGAAGTATCATAGCCGTGCGAATAATCACGATGCATTTGGATACGGGGTCTGTGATCGGCAATCCTTTTTCGTCTTTGAATGTTTTCGCCACGGCTTCGCGCAATTTGTTTTCGGTAAATTGTAAATTATAAATAAAAGTCGATCCGTAATACAGCGTCGCCGCCATCAGGACATGGATCAGCGTCAGGATCTTTATCAAATCGAGGTTTTGATCGGCCATGCGCTGATCGTAATCCGACTGCGCGCTATACAAAAAAATCACGATACATAGAAAAGCCATCACGCCGATTCCCAACGCCGCTTGAATAATTTGCATGGTCTTGACGTGGCCGTCCGTTAATTTGGACTGAAATTCCTGCAACGTCACTTCCGATAAGGTTGTCATAACTCCACTCCCCGGATTAAAATTTATTCCCATTCATCAATTCTGTCTTTTTCAAAAACTTCGATTCTTTCCGTGCGCGGCTTCCTGAAAAACAACGACAAAATAGCTCCGACGACGAATCCGCCGAAATGCGCCCACCATGCTACGCCGCCCAGAGTCTCGCCGGCCATGATCGACGCGGTTCCCTGAAAAAATTGCAGCAAAAACCAAAACGCCAGAAAGAAAAAAGCCGGAATTTCAATAATTTGTATAAAAATAAATATCGGCAATAACGTGACGACGCGCGAGCGTGGAAATAAAAACAAGTAAGCGCCCATGACGCCGGCCACAGCCCCGCTGGCGCCAATCGTCGGCACGCGCGAAGCGGAATTAAGATACACGTGCGTCAATCCCGCCGCCAGGCCGCAAAAAACATAAAAAGCGAAAAACCGGCCGTGACCCATCCGGTCTTCGACATTGTCACCGAAAATCCACAAGTACCACATGTTGCCGATCACATGCATCCAGCCGCCATGCAAAAACATCGACGACAGCAGCGGCATGAACCGATCTCCCCAATCGCCCGGTTTAAATTCCGCCAGCCAAAAATATTTAGCCGGTATAATTCCGAATACCTGCACGAATGAATTCAACTCCGGCCCAAGAAACAACTGGTAAAAAAATATCAACGCGTTGGCAATAATCAGTACAATCGTCACAATCGGGAATGTGGCCGACGGTATCGTATCTCGGAGTGGAATCATTCGGTTGTACGAGTCCTTTATAACTGGCCTAATTTATCCAATACAGGCATTTATTCCAATTATTTTTTATATCGAAGGCACTTTAACGATTGTTTTTCTGCCGCTTCTCCGCTATATTGCGCTGCGTTTTTTACCTCAAAGAAAAATGAACCGAATCAAGCTCAAAGAAGGCAAAGAAAAAAAAATCCGAAATAACTATTTATGGATATTTCGTGACGATATTGCAACTTACTTGAAAGACCGTGAAACCATCGATGACGGTTCCGTCGTGGAAATTTATGATTCGGAAAATAAATTCCTGGCCGTCGGTTCGTACAATTCAAAATCGCATATTGTTGTGCGTGTATGGTCGAAACAAAATGTCGTCATCGATCGCAATTTTTTTTATCATCGGATTAAAAAAGCGCTGGAATTCAGGCAATCCTTGAAAATCGATTCCGATGCGCGACGCCTCATCCACTCAGAAGCGGATTATTTGCCGGGATTGATGGTGGACCAATTCGGAGATTATCTTGTAGTACAAATCCGTTCTCTCGGAATGGAAAAATTCAAATCCGAAATTATTGAAATACTGATCGAATTGCTTCATCCTAAGGGCATCTACGAACGTAGCGACATGGAATCACGGCAAGAAGAAGGCCTTGAACCTGTTTCAGGAATTCTATATGGCAATGTTCCTGAATTCGTCGACATTCGTGAAAACACGCTTCAATTTCGCGTCGACACGGCGAAAGGCCACAAAACCGGTTTCTACCTCGATCAACGCGACAATCGTGCGTACGCGCAGCAACTTGTCAAACCCAATCAACGCGCACTCGATCTTTTCTCCTATACCGGCGGATTTGCCATCGCGCTGGCTCAGGCGGGAGCATCCGTCACAGCCGTCGACTCCGATTCTAATGCGCTGGCAAT
>JABWBZ010000163.1 GCA_013359335.1 bacterium | reverse complement strand
ATCGGTCCTGCCGGAACAGGCAAAACCTACTTGGCTATGGCGATGGCGGTGAGCGCGCTGATGAAAAAGGATGTCAGCCGCATCATCCTCGCGCGTCCGGCGGTGGAAGCCGGCGAAAAGCTCGGGTACTTGCCCGGCGATATGTATGCGAAGGTCAACCCGTATCTTCGCCCTCTCTACGATGCACTGTTCGACATGATGGAAATGGAGCGAGCCAATCGGCTCATTGATCGCGGAGACATTGAGATCGCTCCGTTGGCCTTTATGCGCGGCCGTACTCTCAACGACTCCTTTGTGATTCTTGACGAAGCGCAAAACACAACGCCGACGCAAATGAAAATGTTTTTAACGCGGCTTGGCGCGAATTCCAAAGCCATTATTACGGGCGACGTGACGCAAAGCGATTTACCGCGCGGCATGACGTCAGGTTTGCGCGAAGTCGAAGAAATTTTAATGGGCATTGAAGGCATAGCGTTTGTCTTTTTTGAAAAAACCGATGTCGTACGACACCGATTGGTTCGTGAAATCATCGAAGCGTACGATCAACATAGTGAAACCGACGCCAAACGCAAAAGCAATTTGTCCATTCAGCGCGGCGGAGAATAAACCTGAAGCGCTTCGCGCTGTGATGTTCGTTTCTTCAGGATATTTAAAATTTGTCTTGTAAAGGAGTTTATCATGAAAGAAGTGGTTATTGTGAGTGCGGTCAGAACTCCAATCGGAACGTTCCAGGGCTCGCTCAGTAGTATCAGTGCAACGCGTCTTGGCGCGCTCGTTGTCGAAGAAGCTATTAAACGTGCTGGCATACAAAAAACCGACGTCGATGAAGTCATCATGGGCAATGTTCTGACGGCCGGCGAAGGGCAAGCGCCGGCGCGTCAAGCCGCGCTGTTTGCAGGACTGCCGGAAACCGTTACGTGTATGACGATAAACAAAGTTTGTGGTTCGGGACTTAAATCCGTGATGTTAGCCGCGCAGGCGATCATGTGCGGCGACGCGGACGTAATTGTTGCCGGCGGAATGGAGAGCATGTCGAATACGCCGTATTTGCTCGAAAAAGCGCGCACCGGCTACAGAATGGGGCACGGCCAATTGGTCGACAGTATGATCAAGGACGGTTTGTGGGATGTGTACAACGATTATCACATGGGCAATGCCGCAGAATTGTGCGCCAAAGAATGCAACGTGCCGCGCGCGGAACAAGATGCTTTTGCTAAGATGAGTTTCGAACGCGCATTAAAATCTCAGAAAGACGGCGCGTTCAACGATGAAATTGTCGGCGTCACGATCAAAGATAAAAAAGGCGATGTCGTGATAGCCGAAGATGATAATCCTAAAAAAGCTAACTTTGAAAAAATGCCGACGCTCAAGCCTGCATTTCAAAAAGACGGTACCGTCACGGCGGCGAATGCGTCCAGCATCAATGACGGTGCAGCGGCGTTGGTCGTGATGTCGCGTGAAAAGGCCGATCAACTCAAACTGAAACCGTTGGCAAAAATTATTGCACAGGCATCGTCTGCCCGTAAACCGGAATGGTTTACGACCGCGCCGATCGATGCTATCGGCAAAGTTTTGAAAAAAGCCGATAAGAAACTCGAAAATATCGATTTATTCGAAATCAATGAAGCGTTCGCTGTGGTAAATTTAGCGGCGGCCAAACAACTTAATATTCCAACCGATAAAATGAACGTGCATGGCGGCGCCATTGCTTTAGGGCATCCGATTGGCGCCAGCGGCGCTCGCATTCTGACGACACTCGTTCATGCGCTCAAGCGTCACCAGAAAAAAACCGGTATGGCAGCCATTTGCATCGGTGGCGGTGAAGCAAGTGCACTGATCGTTGAGAGAATGTAACAAGCATTTCGTTTGGCAAACTATTAAGGCTGTCTTAGGAAGGACAGCCTTTTATTTTTTCCAAATGTTTTAGTTTAACTTAATCACTAGAAAAATTATATTCTGTTGTTTCAAAAAAAAAGATTGTGAACCTAATTTAGTATAAAAGTAATTCGGGTGTCTATATGGATACACTTGTGGGAACTGAATCGCATCCTCTCCGCGTAGCGATCATCGGTTCGGGGCCTTCCGGATTTTATGCCGCCGATCATTTGCTAAAACAAAAAAATCTAATTATAGAAGTCGATATGTTTGAGAGGTTACCGACGCCGTATGGGTTGGTGCGAGGCGGTGTGGCGCCAGATCATCAAAAAATCAAAGCCGTCACCAAAGTTTATGAAAAGATTGCTCAACATCCGTCGTTTCGATTTTATGGTAATGTTACATTTGGTAAAGATATTCTGCATGAGGATATGCGAACTTTTTACCATGCAGTGATCTATGCCGTCGGCGCTCAATCGGATCGACAAATGGGAATTCCGGGAGAAAATCTTTCAGGCAGTCACGCGGCGACGGAATTTGTAGCATGGTACAACGGCCATCCGGATTACCAGCATTTTGAATTTGACTTGTCGCAGGAACGCGTGGCTGTCATTGGCAACGGGAATGTAGCCATGGACGTGGCACGAATCCTGGCAAGCTCGTATGAAGAATTGAGGAGAACTGATATTGCCGATGAAGCTTTGGCGCAATTGAAAACAAGCCGCGTCAGAGAAATTTATCTGATCGGGCGGCGCGGACCTGCGCAAGCGGCTTTTACTAATCCTGAAATCAAAGAATTAGGTGAACTGGAATCGGCAGACGTTTACGTGAATCCCGATGAAATAGCGCTCGACAACTTGACACGTGAAGCTGTTGCGGTGAATCCTGATGCAACAGTCAATCGCAATATTGAAATTTTAACAGATTATTCCCTGCGAGCGTTGGCGGGGAAGTCAAAAAAAATCATCATGAAATTTTTATGGTCGCCTGTTGAATTGATTGGTCATGATAAACTCGAGGCGATTAAGTTAGTCAAGAATCAATTACATAAAAGCGATGACGGTTCATTGCGGCCAAAGCCAACGGATCGATTTGAAACGTTACCGGTCGGCTTGGTGTTTCGCTCGATCGGATACAAAGGCATTCCGTTGCCTGGAGTGCCGTTCGATGAAAAAAACGGGATCATTCCGAATCAACAAGGAAGAGTAATTGACCGCGTGGGCGAATACGCAGTCGGATGGATCAAGCGGGGCCCGTCAGGCGTGATCGGAACGAATAAACCAGATTCGTATGCGACCGTTGAAGCGCTGCTTCATGATCATGTCGAACGACGCTTGCTTACACCGATTTATCCGCAGCGATCTATGGCAGAAGAGTTTTTGATTAAACGTAACATACGATTCGTGACGTTTGATAATTGGATGAAAATCGATCATGCTGAATTGGCCCGCGGCGCAGCGCAGCAACGACCGCGAATTAAATTTACCAGCATTGGTTCTATGCTGGAAATAATTCAAACAAAATAGCGGGAGATTTCATGAGGTGGTTCAAAAGTGCGGCAGGTATGTTGGTTGTTTTTTGTTTGTCGTGCGGAGGCGGAAAAGATCAGTCGGCTATTGTCGTGGCTATTAAAGCCGATGCCGATCAGATTAATCCTGTCACGCATGTGACGGCATTCGGGCGGATTTTGTGTACCGGTGTTTTACCGCGGCTGATGGAATCGGAGTTTGACACTTCGACCGGGCTCATTCGTTATTCGCCGTTATTGGCTAAAAGCTATGAGTTTTCGCAAGACGGAAAATCGTTGACGTATTATTTGCGTACTGATTGGCAATGGGAAGATGGCGTTCCGGTAACCGCTAAAGATATTAAATTTACTTTCGAGTTAATTCGCCATCCCGACGTGGCTAGTCCGAAAAAAGAGCATTTACAAATGCTCGACGATGGCGGAGCGGATCATTTAGATAAAGCGATTGAGATACCGAATGATTCGATGATTGTATTTCATTTTAAAAAGCCATACGCGCTTCAATTGTACGATACAAATTTACAGCCCGGGTTTTTACCGTATCATATACTTAAAGACGTTAAGCCATCGGAATTGCGCCAACATTCATTTAATTCAAAGCCTCTGTCCGCAGGGCCTTTCAAAATTCAGGCATGGAAAAAACAAGAACAAATTGTTTTTGTACGCAATGATCATGTTCCGCTTCCGGCGAAAACCGAGCGAATTATTTTTCGCGTTATCCCGGAATACACCACGCGTTTGACTGCGCTGAAAACCGGAGAGGCGGACGTGATGTATCCGGTCAATCCGCAAGACGTATCCGATTTGCGTCAATCCGGAATTCGCATCGACGTGATGCGTTCGCGTTATTACGATTATCTCGGCTGGCAGAATATCGATCAAAAGATTTACCATGAAAGCGATGGCAAGATTATCAAGCCGCACCCACTGTTCGGTGACAAACGCGTACGGCGGGCTTTGACGATGGCGATTAACCGGCAGGAAATTATCGATGGTTTCTTGGGCGAATTCGGGCGCCCGGCCGTGTCACCGATCTCGCCGCTTTATAAATGGGCTTTGAATGATACGTTAAAACCTCTGCCATACGACATGGACGCGGCAAAAAAATTATTGTCTGAAGCCGGCTGGATCGACCATGACGGCGATGGCATCCTTGACAAAGGCGGGCGAAGGTTTGAGTTTGAATTGTATTACGACGCAGGCAATGAACGGCGTGAATTTGCCGCATTGATCATTCACAAAAACCTCGAAACCGTCGGCATCAAAGCGGAAATTCGGCAAGTTGAAACCAATGTGTTTTATGATAATGAATTGAAAAAAAATTATGATGCATTTATTTCGGGAATCGGCGTGACATTGCAGATTGATCCGACGAGTGAATGGCATTCCGATCTTCAAAAAAATCTCTACAATGATGTTTCCTATCAAAACGCTGAAGTCGACCGATTGATTGAAGAAGGAAAAAATGTCCGTTCATCGGCCGATGCTACGGAAATATGGAAAAAATTTCAAGCGATTATTTATGACGATCAGCCGGCGACGTTTTTATTTTGGAGAGATGAAATCGTTGGATATAGTCCGAAAATTCAAAACACTCATACCAGTATTTTGGGTGAGATCGATAAATTTTGGTTGTGGACAATAAGCAATGGACAATGATTCATGAACAATGAGCAATTGAATGGCTGCATTATGTAGAGTTGTTTCGATAGTTTTGGGTGTGCTGTATATTCTATTGGGATGGATTTGGCTTTATGCGCTGGCCATAACGGTAATGCCGCTTGGATTACTGGGCTTATTTTTCTGGTGGCTTGCAAGAAAAACTGAAGTTCTACCAGGCGCGAACAATCGATGGAATAAAATAGCCCTTTATACCAACGTGTTCGGATTCATCAGTTCAGCCATGGCTTTTCTGTTATGGTATATCTTTGCTAAGTAAGAATTTCTATTGCTCATTATTCATTGTTAATGGTTCATTGCTTAAGCGACTGCTTCCCACCGGCGTTCATCAAAAATCAATTGACGTGCCAATTCGCGTTCCTTCTCGTCGATTTTGTACAACGGCATTATTTTCTGAGCATTGACGATAGCCATATCGAGTCCGGCTTCGATCGCGTAATGAAGAAACACGGAATTGATGACGTGGCGTGCGTGCGGATTCAATCCGAATGAAATATTGCTTACACCCAGTAAAGTTTTGACTTTAGGGAAAGCTTGTTTGATCATGCGGATGGCCTCGATCGTTTCGATTCCCGCCTTTCGGAATTCTTCTTCACCCGATCCGAGCGTAAATGTCAGCGTATCGAATATCAAATCCTCTTCACGCATGCCGTATTTGTTGATCGAAAGATCGTGAATACGTTTAGCGATGATAAATTTATCTTCGCGCGTTTTCGCCATACCTTTTTCATCGATCGTGAGCGCAACGACCGCTGCGCCGTACCGTTTGCACAACGGGAGCACGTGTTCCATCCGTTCTTCACCGTCTTCGAGATTGATAGAATTAACAATCGCACGTCCGCCGAGCAATTGCAGGGCGCGTTCGATCACCGGATACTCGGTCGAATCGATCATGATGGGAATGGACACTTGCGTATTGAATCGGGTAATGACTTCTTCCATGTCTTTGACCTCATTGCGGCCGACATACGCGACGCAAACATCGAGCACATGTGCTCCTTCGCGAATCTGGTCTTTGGCCATGGAAACCATTTCGTCGTAGTTTTCGGCAATCAACAGTTCTTTAAATTTTTTCGATCCGTTTGCATTGGTGCGCTCGCCGATGATGACCGGCGGGGGATCAATGTGCATCGGCGCAGGCGCGTAGATCGATGCGACAGACGGGATATAATTCCACGCGCGCGTTTTCGGCGTCGTATTGGATAACGCTTCGACCAAAAGCCGGATATGTTCCGGCGTCGTGCCGCAGCAACCGCCGACAATATTGACGCCAAGGTCTTTTGAAAAATGCGACAGCCATTTTTTCAATTCTTCCGGCGAAAGATGGTAATGCGCTTTACCGCCGATATTTTCCGGGATGCCGGCATTGGGCATGCAAAAAACCGGTTTGGGAGAATTCTGGCACAGGTAGCGGATGTTTTCGGACATTTCCTGCGGACCGGTCGCGCAATTCATTCCGAATACGTCCACGATATCGAAAGGTTCGATCGACGTCAGCGCGGCGCCGATCTCCGTGCCCATCAGCATGGTCCCGGTCGTTTCAACGGTAACCGAAACGATGACCGGGATTTTTTTCTTACGATCTTTGAACAAATCCTGCGCGGCGGTCAGAGCGATCTTCGTTTGCAAAATATCCTGGCAAGTTTCGATGCTGAATAAATCCGAGCCACCGTCAAGCAGCCCAGCCATTTGTTCATAAAACGATTGGTGCATCGTTTTATAATCGATATGGCCGAGAGAGGGCAGTTTGGTAGTCGGACCGATGGAGGCGGCAACAAAACGTGGTTTATCAGGAGTCGAAAATTCGTTCGCACATTTTTTGGCCAATTCAGCAGACAGTTTGCTTAGTTCATATGCTCGATCTTGTAAATTATATTCAGCTAAAACAATAGATGACGATCCGAATGAATCGGTTTCGATAATGTCGGCGCCGGCTTTGAGGAAATCGATATGAACTTTTTCCATCGCCGAAGGTTTGCTGACGAGCAGGTATTCATTGCAGCCGTTGTATTCCTCGCCGCCGAAGTCATCAGCGTCCAGGTTTTGCGATTGGAGATTTGTTCCGGTCGCTCCGTCGAAGATTAAAATTTTTTCGTTAAGAAGTTCTAAAAAAGATTTCATAAAAGTTTTGCCGCCAGTAAAAATGGTTGTATGTCATACCCGCGAAAGCGGGTATCCAGTTTATGATCTCATCAGGATTCCTTCCGACGAGTCGGGAGGAATTAAATATATAAAAAAAGCGATCCCGAAATGAGATCGCTTTTTTTCATTTCGAAATTGACGAATTAATAACGATACCATTCGGGTTTGAAAGGCCCTTCGACTTTGACGCCGATATAATCAGCCTGTTTTTTGCTCATCGTTTCAAGTTCGACACCGATTTTCTTGAGGTGCAAACGAGCAACTTTTTCATCAAGATGTTTCGGCAGTGTGTAGACTTTGTTTTCATATTTATTGGAATAGTTCCAGAGTTCGATTTGCGCCAGAACCTGATTCGTAAACGAGTTGGACATGACGAACGACGGATGTCCCATCGCGCAACCGAGATTGACTAAACGGCCTTCGGCGAGGACGATAATGTATTTGCCATCGATCGTGTATTTGTTGACCTGCGGTTTGATTGTGTTTTTGGTTTTGCCGTAATTTTTGTTGAGCCAATCCATGTCGATTTCGATGTCGAAGTGCCCGATATTACAGACAACGGCGTTGTGCTTCATCGCTTTGAAATGACGGTCGACGATGATGTCGCAATTGCCCGTCGCGGTGACGATGATGTC
>JABWBZ010000162.1 GCA_013359335.1 bacterium | reverse complement strand
GGTAATGCGTGATTACTAAAACGGCATTTTCTTGGCTTTTCAATTTATTCACTCCATTTGCTACAATTCGCAAAGCATCAATATCTAAACCTGAATCGGTTTCGTCTAAAATGGCTAATTTGGGTTCTAACATTGCCATTTGAAAAATTTCGTTACGTTTTTTTTCACCGCCGGAAAACCCTTCATTGACCGGACGCTTGAGCAGTTCCTGATCGATTTCAACCAATTTGGATTTTTCATTGACGAGCGACATAAAATCCATCGCGTCCAATTCTTCCTGGCCATTGTGTTTGCGGATAGCATTCAGGGCGGCTTTTAGAAAATACATATTATTGACGCCCGGAATTTCTACCGGGTATTGGAACGCCAGAAATACGCCTTCGCGGGCGCGATCTTCCGGCGCCATTTCCAGTAAATTTTTTCCTTCGTAAAGGACTTCACCGGAAGTGATATCATAATCTTCGCGTCCGGCCAGAATTTGAGCGAGCGTGCTTTTGCCGGAACCGTTGGGACCCATGATCGCATGAACTTCACCGGCATTGACTTTGAGGTTTATTCCATTGAGAATTTCATTGCCTTCTACCGAGGCATGGAGATTTTTAATTTCGAGCATATTACCTTTTATCTTAATGTTATTCAGTTCAAGTAAATAGATGAATTTTCCATGGATAAAATGTTAATTTCTACAATCGTCCATCGAAAATCGTCATTTCACTCATCCCACGCTTCCTTCTAAACTTACACCTAACAATTTTTGTGCTTCCACCGCGAATTCCATCGGTAGTTCGCGAAAGACTTCTTTACAAAATCCGTTGACGATCATATTGACGGCGTCTTCAGTCGAAAGTCCGCGTTGGTTACAGTAAAATATCTGATCTTCTCCGATTTTAGAAGTGGATGCTTCATGTTCGACTGTCGCTGAATTGTTTTTCACTTCGATGTAAGGAAACGTGTGCGCGCCGCATTTATCTCCGAGCAGCAGGGAATCGCATTGTGAAAAATTACGTGCGTTAGCGGCGCTTTTTTGAACTTTGACTAAGCCGCGGTATGTATTTTGGCCGAATCCGGCGGAAATACCTTTTGACACGATCGTGCTGCGCGTGTTTTTACCGATGTGGATCATTTTGGTGCCGGTGTCCGCCTGCTGGCGACCGTTGGTTACGGCGACGGAATAAAATTCGCCGACCGAATTGTCGCCCATCAAAATGCAGCTTGGATATTTCCATGTGATCGCCGAGCCGGTTTCTACCTGCGTCCATGAAATTTTGGAATTGACGCCAGCGCATTTGCCGCGTTTGGTAACGAAATTATAAATGCCACCTTTACCCTCTTTGTCACCGGGATACCAGTTCTGTACGGTCGAGTATTTGATTTGAGCGTTATCGAGCGCGACTAATTCAACCACCGCTGCATGCAACTGATTTTCATCGCGTACCGGCGCCGTACATCCTTCGAGATAACTGACATAGCTGCCTTCGTCGGCGACGATCAATGTGCGCTCGAATTGTCCCGTGTTTTTTGCGTTGATCCGGAAGTACGTCGAAAGTTCCATCGGGCAGCGAACGCCTTTCGGAATATAGACGAACGATCCATCGCTGAATACGGCCGAATTGAGCGTCGCATAAAAATTATCGGTATAGGGCACAACCGAGCCAAGATATTTTTGCACCAATTCAGGATGTTCCTGCACGGCATCGGAGAATGAACAAAAAATAATGCCGAGTTCTTTGAGTTTGGATTTGAAAGTGGTCGCGACCGAGACACTGTCGAACACAGCATCGACGGCGACGCCGCTGAGGATTTCCTGTTCTTTGAGAGGAATACCTAATTTTTCGTACGTTTTGAGTAGTTCGGGATCGACTTCGTCCAGGCTGTTTAATTTTTTCTGCTGTTTTGGAGCCGCGTAATAAACCATGTCCTGGTAATTAATTTTCGGAAAATGAACATTTTGCCATTCTGGCTCGCCTTCTTCCAGCATCTTGAGCCAATGGCGATACGCTTTCAGACGCCACTCCAGTAAAAAAGCGGGCTCATTTTTTTTGGAAGAAATAAGGCGAATGATGCTTTCATTCAAGCCGGCCGGAATCGATTCCGATTCAATGTCAGTCACAAATCCGTATTTATAATCTGTTCCGGTTAGTTGTTCAATTTCATGCACTTCGGTGCTCATGAAATCTCCGATATAAATTAAATATTAATAAAATCTTAATTAAAAAAACGTTTGAACATATTATCTCAAACGGGCTGTAGTATACTCATTCTGTACAAAAATGTCAAGATTAGATTTGAAATTATTTGATCAATTCAAATGCCCTGAATCCCATCACAGATGTATCTTGACATATGAATGGAATGTCCTTAATTTCGCGTTAGCCTCTAAATATTAAAAGAAAAATGAAACTATTGTTCGCAGACCTTTTTTTTATAATAACGATTAGTTCTTTCATCCATGCGCAGAATGAAACTAACGACCGGCCTATTAAAGAAGGCGATACTGCTCCGACATTTTATTTGCCTGCGCTGAATGGCGATAAATTTTTTTTACGCGATTATGTCGGTACGCCCAGGGAATTCAAACCGTTGCCGCGCCGAGGGTTGGCCATCAGTTTTTTTGCCTCGTGGTGCGCACCCTGCCGCAAAGAAATTCCGGAACTCCAGAATTTTCGCAAAAAATATCCCGGCGACGATTATGAAATTATTTTGATCAATACCGGAGAAAAAGAAGAAGTCGTTCAAAAAAATGTAGATGAACAAGGATATTGGCTTCCAGTTCTATTGGACCAATATGGAGTGGTCGCCAAAAAGTATTGTCCTGCCGATAAGTCAGGAGCAATCATGCTTCCAACGTTGGTTATAATCGGGAAAGACGGCATCGTCTCTTATATTCGGACGGGATACGAAGAAGGGAATTCAGATCAAATTGAAAATGTGATCAGACAATTTTTTCAAATGACTAAATAGCCAAGGGGCAGGAAATATGAAAATACTTAACGCAACCATGCCGCAAAAACTAATTTTGACATGGCCATGATCAGTGAAGAGGTGACATTGGATATTCGGCCAACCTTAATACATGTGCATGTTGTCTGCTCCGTTCTGAGCAAACGGCGTACGACAGTTTATGGATAGGATTTCCTGATCACCAACTTGAAGATTTTGTTGCGAAAATCTGATGGAGAGAAGGTTTCGGTGTTCAAAAATGGAGAGAGCGAAATGATGAATTTGATTCGCCCAAAGGGACATCGTGCAGATCGAAGATTTTTTTTAAAAAATTTGAAGCTGAATAATTTTCCATTTTACACCAACTGAAACCCTAAAATCTTCTTGCGGTTGCCGCATCCCGTCCTTACATTGCTCCACCTTCCAATTGTAATTCATTGTTTGTTTTAGGCCTGTCAAACCAATAAAGGTTGTATTTTCCATGGTCAAAATCATCCTGTTGATGATCTTTCTATGTTTGTGTTCATTCATCATGCTAACGCAGCAAGGCCAGCCTGTTTCCGGAATCGTGGTCAGTTCGGCAGACTTGACTCCGGTTGCGGGAGCGCGCGTTCGTTTTCCTGGGAGCAATGATTTTGTATTGACCAATGCACAAGGCGAGTTCACGCTGTTTACCGATAAACCGAACGGTTCGTTTGTAACGCTCGCGGCCGGTAAACGCGGCTGGTTCAATAAACGGCGCCTGTTCGCAGTCGGACAAAACGATACCATCAAAATGGATCCGCTGCCTGAAGAGGATAATCCTGATTTTATTTTTCAAAGTCCCGCGTTTTGCCGGAATTGCCACGCCGGTTTATTCAATCAGTGGAGTGAATCCAAACACGCGCGGGCGACGACCAATTCGATGTTGAAACAGATTTACAATGGCACGGACGTTAACGGCAATCCCGGCGTTTATCCCGGTTTCAAATTAAATTTTCCGAACGAAGGAGGCGATTGCGGCGATTGTCATGCGCCGTCGGCGGCGCTCCGTACACCCGGCAATACAGAGATGAACGACGTGTGGAATTCCAACAGCATCGATACCGCCGGAGTTTTTTGCGATTTTTGTCACAAGATCGACGACGTTGAAGTGAATTATGCTACCGGCGTCAATGGGTCGATTTTTGTGAAAAGGCCTTTTCCGCATAAACGTGATATCAATTACGGACAGTTTGACGATGTGACGACGGACTGGATGGGCGGCACGTATAACGACGTGTATGAAAAAAGCGCATTTTGTTCCGGCTGCCATCAGTACGCCAACCGTTACGGTGTGATCGTCGACGATACGTACGATTCATGGGCGGCGAGTTCGTTCGCAGCGCAAGGCCTTCAATGCCAGGATTGCCACATGCGGCCAAACAGCGATTCCATTTTTGCCGGCGGTATCGCGGCCGCCGATGCGGTGGCGCGCGATACGAACAGAGTGTACAGCCAGTTTTTCAAAGGCACTACGCCAGCCTTTATGGATCGGTCAGCCAAATTAGCCGTGGAGAAAACGATTACACAAAATCGTTTGTCGCTCAAAGCCATGGTGACCAACGTCGGAGCCGGACATAAATTGCCGACCGGCGTGAGTTTCCGAAATATGTTTTTAGTTGTGAAAGCGGAGAATAACGGTCAACCACTGGCGCAACTCGAAGGCGATACGATTCCGTTTTACGGCGGCGTGGGCGATCCGGCGGAAGGAAATTGGTCAGGCCTTCCGGGAAAGGGATTTACATTATTTACACGCAATGAAACCACCGGCGAATCACCGACGACGAATTGGTTTGCAACTGAAATTATTTATGACAGCCGCATTCCGGCTGGAAAAACCGACACCAGCAGCATGCTGTTTAAAATCGGCAAAAATGCGCTGGCGAATGTTCAAATTCAATTGGTCTATCGTGCCGTCTACAAAGCGTGGGCGGACGCGAAAGGCTGGGACATGCGCGAATACGTGATGATCGATACGGCATTCCAGATTCAGTTTGATGAATCGGTACGTGAGCCTGAGAAATATGCTTTGCATCAGAATTATCCGAATCCGTTTAACGGCGTTACGCGGATCAAATACGATGTTCCGGAAAATGATCAAACCGTGTCCATTAAAATTTATAACGTCATGGGCCAGGAAATCCGGACGATTGAGAACTCCAGTAAAAATGCCGGGCAATACACGGCAACATGGGACGGAAAGAATTCTAAAGCGCAGACGGTGGCGTCCGGATTATATTTTTACAGAATGATTGCCGGCAAAACGATACAAACCAAAAAACTTTTGTTCATCAAATAAAGTAAATTCATCAAATCAAGGAGAAACGGTATGCGCTTTTTACGTGTAATGTTGTGGTGTTTTATTGCAGTGACGTTGGGGCTGGTCTCGTCAGTCCGCGCTCAGACAAACCTGACGTGGACGCAGACCTATCCGACCGTCCATAACGGATACGCTTTTGTTTTGAGTCCGCTCAATGATAATGTCGTATATATTCATGATAATGTTGAGCACGCATTTAAAGTGAGCTACGACGCAGGTGCGACGTGGAGTACGCGTGGTTCTGTTTTTCCCGGTAACGGTATTCGCACTATTCGCGTGAGTCCATTGGATACTTCGGTTATAGTCATGGTGGGTAATTCGGGCATCCTTCGCAGTACGGATGGCGGGTATAATTGGGATAACGTACAGCCGGAAGGCTCGATTGACGGTGAATCGATTGATTACAATTTTGCTCATCCCGATACGATGTATTTTGTCGATTTTTATACCAGTCAATTTTGGTTGAGCGCCGATACGGGACGTACGTGGCAAGAGCGTTCCGTCGTTCCTTTCGGTCACGTTTGTACCATAGCGGCCGATCCCTTTCATCCCAATGTCATCGTGGTGGGAGCGGGTGATACCAAGATTGCTCGGTCGACGGATTACGGTTTGACATGGACGTTGGTCAAGGGCGGTAATCCATATTTCTCTGAATGCCCGAAAATTGTCTGGGATAAATCCACGCCGAATATGGTGTACGCGGCTATCCAGCAGGATGTCAATTACTCATTTTATCGAAGTACCGATGGCGGTGTGACCTGGAATGATATGGGATTGTACGGAATTTTTATGTGGGGCTTGGATCAGGATCCGGTCAACGGCGATTTATTCATCGGCGCATTTGGCTATACCAATGCCGCGGGCCAAACGGCTTTAAATCAAGGAGTCTACCGCAGCGCCGATAAAGGTAAAAGCTGGCAACAACTAGGGAATACTTTTGAGTATCCGAATGTTTGGATGATCAAGGCCGCTTCGAATCACGATGTTTATGTTCTGAATGCGGATGAAGCCAATGCTTTCGGGAGCGTCAATTTGTATAAACTCAACACCGATCCTTCCGGTTACGGTAAAGTATCCGGTGCGATCACAACGACTACCGGAGGCCTGCCGGTTGAACACGCGTCAGTTGTTGTCGTTGGAGGTTCTGACAGTTGTATCGTGAATAATGCAGAAGGTTCGTACACGATGTATTTGTTGCCAGGTACTTATTCTCTCAAAGCGCAATCGGCAGGCGCTAATCAAATAATCGGAAGCGTCAACGTCAGCGCGGGAGGTAGCGTTAACGTCGATTTTCAATTACCCTTAAGCGGAACGTTGGGTTCAATTGGGGTAACCGTAAGCAACATCTATCAGGATGATGTGGAATACACTGCCTTATTGTACGGGCGATACGGTAACGGAACTCCATTCCCTGTGGATACACTTTCCGGCGATGCATTTACAAATCTTACATCACTCAATTTTTACGATTCGGTTGTGGTTATTCCAACCACCGTACCATACATAACGACTTCTCTATCGCCGTTAACACTCAATGATAATTATACCGTTAATCTTAAACGTGCTGATGTGTTTATAATTAATGACCCTGATCCTGCTTTCGGCTTTGGTGGCGCCACCTACGCGCCAACGTACCAAACGCCGTTATCGGATTCCGGCATTTCATCATTTAACTGGAACGTTGATGAGCGCGGTCGTTCGATTTCATTATCGGCTATTTCTAAAACCAATCTTAAAACAGTCATGTGGCTTACTCGTCGGCATATTTCGTCAATGCCGCAGGAATTTCTGGATACTTTGGCCATGTTGTGCAATGAAGGTATCGATATGATTGTTGCCGGTCAAAATCTGGTGGAATTGGATTCTGCACATTCTTTTTTCAAGAATACATTGAAACTCGGATTTGCAGGAAACTACTCCAATAGTATAGATATAAAAGGTTTTATCAACAGTTCAATTGGAAATGGAATTAATTTTTCAGTAAACACTTCCAATTCACGTGATAAAATTGATATTCAGTCTGCGTCGGGTCATAAAACATTTTACTACGGTCCTACAGAATCAGATTCGGTTAATATAGGTGGTGTTTTTGTCGACAATACTGGAAGTAACGGCTGGGCTTTGTTTTTAGGATTTGATTTGTCTGGCGTTACATCGTCAGTTTTAGGCAAGATTTTTAAAAGGACGCTTTCGCTTAATGCGCCAGCAGGGCCGTCCAATCTGGCAGCAACAGCTATTTCCACCTCCAAGATACAGCTCAATTGGACGGATAATTCTGACAATGAATCCGGATTTATCATTTCACGCTCACTGACCAGCGGAAGCGGTCATACAAATATTGCAACTGTCGAAGCCAATACAACAACGTTTACCGATTCGAATTTAACAGCCAACACGAAATACTATTATTTTGTCAAAACAGTTAATGGAGGCGGTACATCTCCAAATTCCAACGAAGCAAGTGACACCACTTTTGCGCTTCCATTGAGTGAACAATACGCGCCGCGTATTACAACGTCGATTTTACAGAATCCGGCGTTGTCAAAATATTTTGATATCGTCATGGTAACGGATACGGCGCTTAGCAACGTGCCGACGGTGAAAATGTGGATTACGGGTTCGACGGACAGCACGGCGATTACGATGACGCTCGTCAACGGCACCACCAAAGCGTATCGCGGCGCCTCGGTGTTTTCTGTCAGCGGCACGTACAACTTCCTGATAAAAGCTACGGCGGCCGGAGGCAGAGACTCCGTTCAGATGAGAACGTATGCCGTGACGCTGGCGAAACCGGGACAAATCGCATCGCTGACTACACCCGATGGCCGT
>JABWBZ010000004.1 GCA_013359335.1 bacterium | reverse complement strand
GCAATGTATATTTCAAACTGCCGAAATATTCAGCTGAAAAAATGCCGCTGATCAGCGGCCCGAATACGAATCCGAGCCCGAACGCCGAGCCGATCAAACCCATGCCTTTTGCGCGCTCCTCCGGTTTGGTCACATCCGCAATGTAAGCCTGCGCCACGGAAAGATTGGAATTCGCGATGCCGGCAAGCGTCCGCGACAAAAACAACATCCACAACGAAGTGGCCGTTGAAAACAAAATATACGCTATCACCGATCCGACGACGGTAATTAAAATAATCGGGCGGCGGCCGTGATGGTCGGAAAGTTTGCCCCAGACAGGCATGAATAAAAATGTCATCATTGAAAAAACACTCAGCAAAAGCCCGACCGTAATCCCGGATGCGCCAAATTGCTGCGCATAAAACGGCAATAACGGAATGACAATCCCAAAGCTGACGAGATCGATGAAAACCGTAATGAAAATGACGAACAACGGTGAACGTTTCAAGAATAATATCCTTTGATATGTGAAATTAATTTTTTATTGGATTATTTGTATGCACTCCGAACTCGGTTCGGAGCCTGAAATAACCGGGACCGATGATTTCAAAAAATTTCGATTTGTTTAGCCTCAAGCGCTTTCTTCTCATTGACAAAATACAAAATGATCATGCCAGCAAAAAAAAATACAATCAGAGACAAAATCGACAGCCGTGCTGTTCCGCTGATTTGCCGGATGAGTGCAAATACAAACGGGCCCCAAATGGCTGAAAACTTGGTGAACACGGAATAAAATCCATAAAATTCTGCTGAAGCTTTGGCCGGTATCATCGCGCCATAAAACGACCGGCTCAACGATTGCGACCCGCCGAGGACAATGCCTACAACCACCCCCAAAATCATGTATTCCAGCGCCGTCGTCATAAAATACGCATACACGACAACCCCCGACCAAACCGCCAAAGTCATGATGATCGCTTTTTTGGTACCGATCTTCTCAGCCAGTTTACTGAACGCCAGCGCGCCGCCCATGGCAACAAGTTGGATCACAAATAATGTTATCATCAGTACGTCCGATGGCAATTGCAATTCCTCTTTTCCGTAAATCGTCGCCATCGCGATAACCGTTTGAATGCCTTCATTATAGAGCATGAATCCCACGAGAAAAAGAACGAGATGTTTGAACTGGGCAATTTTTTTACTAGTCGCAGCCGTACGGGCAAAACCGATTTGTATATACGCTATTATTTTTGGGCGACTGGCATATTTCGAAGGAATCGTTTCAGCCGCGGCAGCTTCATGAACATACATCCACGTAAAAATCGAAAATCCGCCCCACCACAAACCTGAAAATGCCAGCGCCCACCGAACTGCTTCTCCAGAAGTCAGTCCGAACGTATCGTGCATCAGTATCAGCCCAAGCGACATGGCGAATTGAATATCGCTGCCGATATAGCCGAACGCGTAACCTTTGCCGGAAACCCAATCCATTTTTTCCGGCGGCGCTATTTGTGGTAAAAACGCGTCGTAAAAAATATTGCCGCCGACAAAGCCGATTTGCGCAATAACAAAAAACCCCATCGTCATCCACACATCGCCGGTTTGGCAAAAAAACAACAGCGCGGTGAAAAGACTTCCCGTATAACAAAACGCCATCATGAATTTTTTCTTGGACGATGAAAAATCAGCAATGGCACCCATGATCGGGGCGCATAAAAATACAAACAGCGCGGCGCTGCTGATCATAAATCCCCACAATGCCGTCGCGCTATAGACATTACCGCCAATAGTAAAACCGCCAGGCCCGACAATGACGTCGGCAAAATACAACGGCAGAACAGCCGTGATAACGGTCAACGTAAACGCCGAATTGGCCCAATCATACATGCACCATCCAAAAATCGTTTTTTTATTTATTTCAGTTGAATTCATATGCACTAATCGTTTTTTTTGGTGAACAATGTATCGCTTTTTCTGGCATTTCACAATTTTTTTTAAGTCAGACCAAAAAACAGAAAAATTTTGTTTACTCAATGTTATCGACTTTCATATTGCGATGAACCGCTGAACCAGCTATATTGGGCCGAATCTGTAAAACGTGGCTCAACGAGGTTAATCGGGTTCTATCGAGGAAATTGCCGAATTTTAAATAAAGTTTTTTATCGTTAAAAAATTATTGAGGTGTAGTAACGCCTGTTTTATTCAACAACACTAAAGGAGCACCATGAAAACATTTATTTCAATCACTATTCTAACTTGTCTTTTAGCAACAACAAACCTGTATGCCCAATTCAGCAAGGGCACTTTTCTAGTATCCGGATCAGCATCTTACAAACAATCGGAATCCGTGCCGGAGGCGGCTGCTGTGTTGTTTGGGACTCCAATCTACACTGAAGGTCTCAAATTCACAACATTCACCATACTTCCTCGAGTCGGATATTTCGTTAACTCAAAAACAGCCATCGGTCTCGGACTTGGCTATAAACAAACATCCTTTGAAGAAAAGGATGATTCCGAAAAACTGAAGATTGAATTTCCACGCCTCGTCATCGAACCCTATGTCCGCTTTTACAGACCTTTGACCGAGCATGCTTTTTTCTTCTTTGATGGGGCCATTCATTTTGAAACCGGCACCAATGTTAACAAATATACTGACGCAGACTTTCCGGAAGACAATGAAAAAATCGAAGTTGAAATAAGTCAATGGGGATTAATTGCTCGACCGGGTTTTACTTATAAATTTACTGATCGTTTGGCTTTAGAATTAAGCATTGGAAAGGTTGAATACAGTTCCCTGGATGCTAAACCCAAAGGCGCTCCTTCATCTGCCTCGATAACCAACACCAATTTTGAAATCGATTTTAGTCTCAAAAATGTAAGTTTAGGTATCGAATGGTATTTGTCGAAGGATTCGAATAAGGACTAATTTAATCCAAATATTTCTTGCATTCTTAGGTTCCATCCGCTATATTAGCGACCTAATTTCATAAAACGCAAACCCATAGCTTGGAGACTCGCGTGTACGCAGTAATTGATATCAAAGGTTTTCAGTTCAAGTGCGAAGAAGGCCGTAAACTGGTCATTCCGCGCGTGGCTGAAGCGGAAGTCGGCGACAAGATCGTTTTCGATCATGTCCTGTTGATTTCTGAAAATGGCGATGTCAAAATTGGCATGCCTACCGTCAAAGGTGCAAAAGTCGAGACCACCGTATTACAACACGGGCTGGGCGACAAAGTCATTCATTTCCGCAAGTATCGCCGCAAAGGCTTTCAGAAGAAAAAAGGCCATCGTCAGCCTTTTACGGAAATTGAAGTTAACAGCATTACGAAGTAAAGGAGAGACCATGGCACATAAAAAGGGACTTGGTAGTACCCGCAACGGACGCGACAGCCACGGACAACGCCTCGGCGTCAAACGTTATAGCGGCCAATTCGTACTCGCCGGCAACATCATCGTTCGCCAGCGCGGTACGAAATTCCACGTCGGCAAAAACGTCGGCATCGGCAGCGACGATACGATTTTTTCGAAAATCGACGGCGTAGTGAAATTCGAGCACAAAGACAAAACACGCCTCAAAGTCAGCGTGTATCCGGTGCCCGAAGCAAAAGCGTAAAACCCGAATCCGATGTCCCTTCTGCGCATCGGATTTATTTTTTTTGGACGGACTCATGGCTTGAAGTAAGAATAATTTATTTTTATTTTCACAGAGTCCGTTTTTTATTTCAATGCTGACTATCCTCACAATACCAACTATCAGGGAGTTCATATCATGAAAATTACAGTCGTCGGTGGCGGTAATGTGGGCGCTACGGCAGCCCAACGAATTGCCGAAAAAGAATTAGCTAATGAAGTCGTGCTCGTTGACATTATTGAAGGCGTGCCGCAGGGCAAATCGCTCGATATGTATGAATCAGCGCCAATTGAACGATTCGACGTTCGCATGATCGGAACGCAAGGTTATGATGAAACGGCCGGTTCGGATATCGTCCTGATCACCGCCGGTCTCGCACGGAAACCCGGCATGAGCCGCGACGATCTTTTACTCAAAAATGCCGAAATTATTCAAGGCATCACCAAAGAAGTCGCTAAACGTTCACCGAATTCCATCATCATCATGGTAACCAATCCGTTGGACGTCATGACCTACGTCGCTCACAAAATCAGCGGCTTTCCGAAATCGCGCGTGATGGGCATGGCCGGTGTTTTGGATTCGGCGCGTTTTCGTTCGTTTATCGCGATGGAACTCGACGTATCGGTACGCGACGTATCCGCATTCGTACTCGGCGGTCACGGTGATACGATGGTGCCCTTGCCACGCTATTCGACCGTGGCGGGAATTCCGCTTCCCGATCTGATGGACGAAGCGACTATCAAACGTCTTGTCGACCGCACGGCCAATGGTGGCGCAGAAATTGTAAAATTGCTCGGCACGGGATCGGCATATTATGCGCCGTCGGCTTCCGCCGTTGAAATGATCGAATCGATCGTCAAAGATCAAAAACGCATTCTGCCTTGCTCCGTTTGGCTGGAAGGCGAATACGGCCAGAAAAATGTTTTCTGCGGCGTGCCGGTTAAACTCGGTCGCAAAGGCATCGAACAAATCGTGCAGATTAAATTAACGTCCGATGAACAAAAAGCGCTCGATAAATCGGCGCAGGACGTCAGAGATAATATGGCAAAATTGAAGTTCTGATTTTTTTTGTTTAGTACTTATAAAGGGCAATCTCATAGTGAAATTGCCCTTTTTTTATTCATATTTGCTTAATTAAACTTTATTTATCTTCACACGTCTATTGACAAACAAGAAAACTCTTTGATAAGTTTTTTTAACTATTTTTATGAATAAAAAAATTATCGGAACAATAGTTTCACTCGCGCTCGTAGTCGCCGCCTATTTTATTTTTTTTGCCGGCGGCAAATCCTCCGACAAAAAAGAAAATAAAACCGCTCTGATCACGCGCGTCATGCCGGTTCATCGAGGAACTTTATCCGTCACCGTAAGCGCGACGGGAACCGTTTCTCCCATCAATATCATCGAAATCAAATCGAAGGCCAGCGGTATCGTCGAAGCCATTCCGATCGAGGCGAGCGATCACGTTCGCGTTGGGCAACTCATTGCAAGGCTGGATCAGACCGATACACGCAATAATTTTGAACAAGCGCTGGCCGACTCGCAACTAGCTGCGGCGAAATTACTACAGCAGGAAAATAACTGGAAACGTTCGCAGGATTTATTTGCTAAAAATCTTTTGTCCCAACAAGAATACGATCAGGTTTTTGTCGATTATGTGGGCTCCAAATCTTCTTTGATCAAAGCGCAATCGAGTTTATTGCTCGCACGTCAAAAATTGGCCGAAACCATCGTGTTGTCCCCGATCAATGGTATCGTCCTTTCACGCAATGTTTCCGCAGGCCAAATCGTTTCTTCAGCAGTTTCAAATGTCGGCGGCGGAACGACCATTGCACAGATCGCCAACATGGATGAAGTGTACGTCGTCGCGGCCGTCGATGAAGTCGATATCGGCAAAGTTCAGCTCGGGCAAGCCACCCGCATTATCGCCGACGCTTACCCTTCGATGGAATTTGCCGGCAAAGTTATTCGGATCGCCGCTCAGTCCACAGTCGTTCAAAACGTGACGACTTTCGACGTCGTCATTCTCGTTCCTAATAAAAAGAATTTGCTCAAAGCGGGTATGAATACATCGATCACGATTGACGTAGCGCGCCGGGATAATGCCTTGTTGGTATCCAACGAAGTGTTGCGCAGCAAAGATGATCTGAAAACGGATGCGCAGACTTTAAAAAAAGCCGGCGTCATCATGCCGGAACGTATGAATAAATCTTCCGATTCCAATCAGACTCGTCACAGCGAATTGCGGAAAAAAATAATGTCAGACGGGCAAGCCTTACAAAACGGCGTACTTAAATTTGTCGTCATCCAGGAAGGAACGTCGCTGCGATTAATCCCAATCCGGATCGGCCTGACAAATTTCGATGAAGCCGAAGTGTTAAGCGGCTTATCCGACACCGCAAAAGTAGTTCTTGTACAATTTTCTCAGGCGCTGCAGGAAGGCGAACGGTTCAAAGAGCGCCTGAAAGAACGTTCCGGCGGAATCCGTTGAAATTTTATGAATTTTTTTGAAAGCATAATTACGGCGCTGACCGCATTACGGTCCAACCGCTTGCGGAGCCTGCTCACGATGTTGGGCATTATCATCGGAGTCGGCGCTGTCATCGCGATGGTGGCAATCGGTGAAGGTTCGCGCCGCCGGATCAACGAACGCCTGAAAAACCTTGGAACCAATTTACTCATTGTACGCCCCGGCGCTCAAAGCATGGGCCGTGCGGTATTGGCTGCCGGCAGTTCCATTACATTAAAGCTGGAGGATGCGGCGGCAATCAAGACTCGCTCTGAATTGGTACAAGACTTTTCCGCAGAACTCTCTCGTAATTCTCAAATCAAGTATGAAAACAAAAACGTCAATTCTTCCGTGATCGGCGCCCTGACGAGTTATCCTAACGTGCGTAGTTTTTCTATCGCCAAGGGCCGTTTTTTTAATGAAGAAGAGTTGCGTGCGCGATCGAAAGTTGCCGTCATCGGTCAATCCGTCGCCGAAGTATTGTTTGAACGTGATTCGCCTGTCGGCAAAATCATCAAAATCAATTCACAAAATTTTTACGTTATCGGATTATTCGAAAAAAAAGGCGCATCCGGCAATCAGGATCAGGACGACCAGATCGTCATTCCTCTGACAACCGCGCAACTCCGGCTGTTTGGACTGGATTACGTCAATGCTATCGCCGTCATGGCTAAGGATAATGTGCCTCTGGAAGAAGTAACGTTTGATATCGAACGTACGTTGCGCCGTCAGCACCGTTTACGTTCCGATCAGGAAAATGATTTTAATATCCGTAACATGTCCGACATTGTTTCTACGGCTCAGGAAACGAGCGCTACGCTGTCGCTCCTGCTGGCGTCGATTGCGGCTATTTCGTTGGTCGTCGGTGGCATCGGCATCATGAATATTATGGTGGTTTCAGTCACAGAACGCACCAAAGAAATCGGCATCCGCAAAGCTATCGGCGCGAAACGAAAAGACATCCTCGCTCAGTTTTTAATTGAAGCATTAATGATTTGCCTTCTCGGCGGTTTTATCGGCATCGCCACCGGCATCGGCACGGCGCTGTTTCTTGAATCCAATGCCGGATGGACGATTGCAATTACAACCGACTCGATTATTTTAAGTTTCGGCTTATCGATCGGCATCGGCATTTTTTTTGGATTTTATCCGGCGTGGAAGGCCGCTAATTCCAACGTCATCGATGCATTGAGGTATGAATAAGCCTTAAACAAAAATCCTTTCCTTTTAATCGGCGCCTTCATTAAATTGATGGCGCTTTTTTTATCATCTTCATAAAGGAATTGCTATGCGAAAACTATTTTTTCTTTTGCTTGTATCGGCATCCTTGGGTTACGCCGATGAAAATATACCAGGTTTTGTAAATGGCGACGTCGCTTCGGTTTTTAAAACCGCCAAAGATAAAAATCAGATCATCATGATCGATTTTTTTACAACTTGGTGCGGGCCTTGCAAATTGCTTGATCAGAATATTTACCGCAGTAGCGCATTTAAAGCGTACACTGAAAAAATGATTTGTTATAAAATTGACGCAGAAAAGGGCGAAGGCATTGCATTGGCCGATAAATACGAAGTACGCGTATATCCTTCAGTAGTATTTGTCGACGCCGATGGCCAGGAAATCGAACGCAAAGTAGGATACGAACCGGACATCAACCGCTATCTCAGGGAACTTGACCGGATTATACTCGGCAAAGATGTTTTTGCGGAATGGATGAAAGATTATCAGAAAAATCCTTCGTACGAATCAGCGGCTAAAGTCGCCAAATATTATTTGTTATTCGATTTGCCAAAAGCGGCGCCGTATTATCAATTCGCCATGAGTCAAGATCCTGATGTAACCAAAGCCACGACACAAGAATTACTGATGCAACACGCGTCGATAGCATTACAATTTAGTATTGATTCCATCGGCGTTCCGGAAGCGGAAAATTTTTTAAAACGTTTTCCGGACCATCCAGCCAGCTTCGGTCTGGCAGCCGATCTGTCGTATGCGTATCTCCGTCAGAATAAAAATGATAAAGCGTGGAAATTAATTTCGCAGACGTATGAAAAGGCCGACGATACAGGACGAAAAAACATTGAAGCTATGTATCAGCGCATCCGCCAGGCGACCGGCCATACGACCAAAGAAGAAGACTATGCCGAATTGGTTAAACTTGACGGAGCCGTTGCACGCGGCGCATCGCGTTTGATTGAAATTTATACCAAGCACGGCGACAAAGACAAAGCCGCGTCCGTTGTGTTGAATTGGATTCAAAAAAATCCGAACGGTTCGCTCAGCGATTACAACGACGTTGGTTGGAGCGCCTTCGAAGCCAAGGCTGCCGAAAAAGAAATGGCTGTAGCGCTGATTAAAAAATGGGAAATGTCGGCTGCTGCCGACCAGAATTCGTATGTTGCGGATACGATTGCCAGCCTGTGCGAGGATCTCGGCGACAAAGCCAACGCAGTACGTTTCGGTGAATACGCTGTCAAAATGTCGCGCGAAGGATCGAAAATGAAAAAAACTTTTGAAGACAATCTCAAACGCTATCAGAATATGAAGTGAAATCAAAGGCAAATGAATAGCCATTGTTTTAGACTTTTGAGTTTTGACTTTCATACCGGAGTTGTTCCATGAAATACTGTTTATCTCTTCTGATTGCAATATTATTCTTTAATTCCACAACTTTTGCCCAAAACGATTTACTCCAATCCGGCCCCATGCTCGGTTATTCTGAAAAAACCGAAGTTCTGGTTTGGGTTCAGACGACTAAACCGGCTAAAGTTGAAATCAAGTATTGGGATCGGCAAAAAGCTAAAACTGAAAAAATCGATAAAATTGCAAAAACGACTACGGCGATTCAGACGACCGCCGAAGGCGATCATATTGCTCGATTTGCGATCGGACAACTCGATCACGGGACGGCGTACGATTATGAAGTTCTAATCAACGGCAAACCGATCAAACATTCCGCGCCGTATACTTTTAAAACGCAATTGCTGTGGGAGTGGCGTAGCGACCCTCCCGATTTTACAGCCGCGATCGGATCGTGCGCGTACGTCAGTGAAGATTCCGTTGATCGTCCGGGTATTCCGTACGGAAGTGACTATCATATTTTTCAGATGATCGCCGATAAAAAGCCAGACTTGATGTTGTGGCTGGGCGATAATACTTATCTTCGTGAAGTTGACTGGAGTTCCTGGTCGGGCATCCTCCACCGCTGGCGTCATACGCGGTCGCTTAAAGAATTACAGCCGCTTTTGCCGTCCGTTCACCATTATGCCATCTGGGATGATCACGACTACGGCCCCAATGATTCCGACCGGGGGTATATGTTCAAATTCAAAACGCTTGAAGCCTTCAAAATGTATTTTGGTAATCCGGCGTACGGATTTTCCGACGTTCCCGGAGTGTTTTTCAAATTCACATGGAGCGACGTCGATTTCTTCATGCTCGACGACCGGTTTTATCGGTCGCCGCGTTATGAAGAAGACACGCCAAACAAAACCATGATCGGCAAAGCCCAGATGCAATGGCTGAAAGACGCGTTGACGACGAGTATGGCGCCATTTAAAATCATAGCGTGCGGCAGCCAGGTTTTGAATGAATACGGTGATAATGAGTCTTATAACCTATACAAATTCGAGCGTAAAGAATTGATCGATTTTATCAGGAAAAATGAAATTGCCGGCGTACTTTTTATAAGTGGAGACAGGGATTTTACGGAAATGAACCGCAAAGATATCGATTCAAATTTTTATCCATTGTACGATTATACCTCCTCATCTTTGACGGCGGGTTTGCACAGAAGCGGTAAAGACATCAAAAATCCATTGCGCGTTCCTGGCAGCGTTTTCAGCGATCAACATAATTTCGGCTTACTCAAATTTTCAGGAAAACGCAAAGACCGCAAACTGACTATTGAAACATACGACGACAAAGGTAATTTGCTGTGGAATTTTTCAATTCACGAAAATGATTTGAAGCCCAAATCCAAACAATCCGATACAAGGCATTGAATGAAAGCGCCCGCCATTTACGAATTCGATGCGATTATCGCCGGAGCCGGCCCGGCGGGGAGCAGCGCGGCGATCATCCTCGGTGAAGCCGGCAAAAAAATTCTTTTGCTCGACCGATCTTCATTTCCCCGTGACAAAACCTGCGGCGACGGACTTACTTTCAAATGTATTGAACCGCTGCGTCGGCTCGGCGCGCTTGAACGCTTCATCGAGAAGGTACAGTTTTATTCACACGGATATTCGCTTTTTTTCAGCGACTACAGCGAATTGACCGTACGCCGTACGATGAATGAATCCGAATATTTTGTGTATGTTTTGCCGCGATTTGTTTTTGATAATTTACTGCTTCAGCGCGCGCTGGAATTTCCTTCAGTAACATCATACCGGAAATCGCGGTAGCTGCGCTCATAAAAAACAAAGATGGAATGACGGGCGTCCATGCGACGAGACACGGGGAGAACTTCCAATTCACTGCGCCGATTGTGATCGACGCAACCGGCGTCAATTCGGCCATTGCCGTGAATGCCGGCGCCGGTAATCAGGATTCGCAGCGCTGCGCCGTGGCGATACGCGGCTACTATGAAAATATAGCAGGATTGCAGAATACGGTCGAATTCTATTTCGATGAATCGATTCTACCGGGTTATTATTGGAGCTTCCCGACCTCGCCAACGACGGCTAATATTGGCTGCGGAACATTTCAGCACATTATCGATGAACGCAAACTCGATTTACGAAATCAAATGGACGGTTTTTTCAAGAATCACCCCATTGTGAAAGAAAAATTAAAGAATGCGACGTTATGCGGAAAACTCAGCGGCGGGAAAATCCCTCTGGCGATCGAATATCAGAATTCGAGAGTGCGCGACGGATTGATTTTGACCGGCGATGCGGGGTCATTTACCGACCCGGTGACTGCGGAGGGAATTTCTTATGCTATGACATCCGGCATTCTCGCTGCTGAAACGGCCGTTGAAGCGATCAATAAAAATAATTATTCAGCGCAGCAACTTTCGGCATACGACAACTTATGGAAAACACGATTCAATCGTCAATTTTCGAAAGCTCCTTTTTTAACTTCGCTCTTGTCCGCCGATATTTTCGCCGATTATCTATCAAAATCTTTTCGCGAAAATGACCGGGCGCTCCGCTCTATCGGGAAACTCGCGCTCCAGTACGAACTGATGTTCAAACTCAAAGCGCTGATGAAAGCGATTTGAATTTTTTACGGTTCACTTCATTATTTCTCCTGCACAATTTTGCCGCAAAAACGTCCATTCACATGATTTTTAACCTGTGGATAACTTGTTGATACCTTTATTTGCTCTTGACATTCAAAATAAAAATCAATAGGTTATGTCATTATAAAACAATACTCTAAAGAATAACAGACGATATTAACGGGAGGTTAAATGGCCGCGCCAGTTGATGTGAAGATTTTTGACGTTAAAAATACTAAGCTTTTTATAAACAATACTTTTTCGGATAGCTCAAGTGGTAAAACTTTTCCGACGATTAATCCATCAAATGAAAAAGTGATCGCGCAAATTGCCGAAGGCGATAAGGCCGATGTCGATAAAGCCGTCATAGCGGCGAAAAATGCTTTTGCCGACGGCGGCAAATGGTCCAAAACGAGCGCGAGCCGACGAGGAAAATATTTATGGAAGGTCAGTGAACTGATCATGAAGTATGCTGACGAACTCGCTTACCTCGAAACGATCGATTGCGGCAAGCCGATTGCCGAAACTAAAGGGATTGAGATTCCGCTTACGGCCGACATTTTCGCTTATTATGCCGGAGCGGCAACTAAAATCGAAGGCGAAACGATTCCGGTCAGCGGTAATTTTTTTAATTACACTTTACGGGAACCGCTCGGCGTACTTGGATTGATTATTCCGTGGAATTTTCCGTTGATCACAGCCGCGCGCAAGATTGCTCCGGCCATTGCCGCCGGAAATACCGTCGTAGTGAAGCCTTCGGAATTTACGCCGCTTAGTACGTTGAAGTTGGCCGAAATTTTTGCCGAAGCCGGGCTGCCGGAAGGCGTCTTTAACGTCGTAACCGGTTACGGTAAAACAGCCGGAGCGGCGTTGGTCGCCCATCCGGACGTCGACGGCATCGCCTTCACCGGATCAACCACCACCGGTCAGGAAATTATGAAAACTGCGGCATTGACCATGAAGCGTCTCTCGCTTGAATTGGGCGGTAAATCGCCAAATATAGTTTTCGCCGATTCCGATATCGATACCACGGTCAAAATGGCCGCCGCGGCAATTTTTTATAACAAAGGCGAAGTCTGCACAGCTGGATCGCGCTTGCTCGTGGAAGAAAAAATTCACGATGAATTCCTGGAAAAACTCGCGGCCCGAGCGGCGAAAATGGTACCCGGCGACCCGCTCAATCCCGAAACTAAATTAGGCCCACTGGCGTCCGAGGTGCAATTGAAAAAAATTCAGCATTACGTCGACGCCGGGAAATCGGAAGGCGCCAAATTGCTCGCCGGCGGTAATCGCATCGGCCACGAAGGGTATTATTTCCAGCCAACCGTTTTCGGCGAAGTCAATAATTCTATGAAAATCGCATCGGAAGAAATTTTCGGCCCGGTGCTTTCCACGTTGAAATTCAAAGATTTCGACGATGCCGTTCGTATCGCCAATGAAACGTATTATGGCCTTGCCGCCGGCATCTGGACGCGCGACATTAAAAAAGCGCATACGCTTGCGCGTAAAATCAAAGCCGGAACCGTCTGGATCAATACGTATAACATGTACGACGCTGCCATGCCGTACGGCGGTTATAAAATGTCCGGCTTTACGCGCGAATGCGGCATGGAATCGATTTACGAATTTTATACTCAAGTCAAATCCGTTTGGGTTGACCTGAATTAACTTTATGTAAATGACCGAAGGCACTGGTTTTAGTACAATATACTTGCGCCTTCAGACCCACTTAAAAAAAACATTTCAACTACTGTCTTAAAATTTTTCAAAAAAAGGACTGATCCCATGCGCCTGAATTTCCTCTTTCCGGTATGTTTATTGATTTTGCTGGTTGTCGGACAAACGGCATTTGCACAGCGACAACTTATCGATCGCATTGCCGCCGTCGTCGACGATGAAGCGATACTCGAATCCGAAGTTCAAAACTATGCCTATTTCGAAGCCTTAAATCAAAAAATCGATCCTGAAAAAAATAAAGACGAATACGAAAAACTCGAGCATAATATTTTAGAAAGCCTGATCAACCAGAAAATTTTACTTGCACAAGCCAAACTGGACAGCGTGACCGTCGACGAATCGCAAGTGGAAAGCACGCTCGATCAACAAATCCAGCAGCGCGTTCAACAGGCCGGCGGCGAAGATGCTCTGGAAAAATATCTTGGGAAAAAAATTACTGAAATCCGGAAACTTTACCGGAATAACGTGCGCAAACAATTGCTCACTCAGAAAATTCAGTCTTCGCGATTTCAGGACATTAAAATTTCCCGTTTTGAAGTTGAAACGTTTTTTAAAACTTATCAGGATAGTTTGCCCGAAGTCGGCCATTCCATCAACATGAGTCATATTCTGATGGAAGTAAAAGCCGGCGATGCCGCTTTTGAAGAAGCGCGTAAACTGGCGGCTTACTTACTCGACTCATTGAAACGCGGCGGTGATTTTGCGGCGCTCGCCAAAACATACTCCAACGATCCCGGCTCAGCCAAAAAAGGCGGCGAATTAGGCTGGTTCAATCGCGCCGATTTCGTTAAAGAATTTGCCGAAGCGGCGGTTAAACTCGAACCGGGAGAAATTTCCGATATCGTCAAAACGCAATTCGGTTATCATATCATTCAACTCATCCAGAAATCCGGCGACAAGATCAACACGCGGCACATCTTGATCGGCGTCAATGCAACCGAAGACGACAAAAAAGCAACCATGGAAAAATTAAAACAAATCCGGCAAGACATTCTCGACGGCAAAACGACGCTCGAAGAAGCCGCCATGAAATATTCCGACGATCCGGCCAAAAAAGGCAATCTTGGAAATCTGGGCTGGATTGAAGTTTCAACATTCCAGGATAAAGCATTTCTGAGCGCAGCCCAATCGCTGAAAGTCGGCGAAATTTCCGAACCTTTCGAGACATCCTTCGGCTACCACATCGTCAAACTTAACGACCGCCGCGAAAAGAGAAAAATGAATTTGCGCGAAGACTGGCAATCCATCGAAAATATGGCTATGAATCAGAAGCAGGCCAAAGAAATGGATAAATGGCTCAAGGAGATCCGTTCCAAATTTTACGTTGACGTACGTATGTAAGAACCCTATCTCTTATGTTCGAAAAACTATGGAAATACGCGATTACGCGGTTTCTTGTCTGGCATTCCAGGTTTCGCCAGCCGGCCGAACCGGTCAGCTTCCGGACGGTCGTGACGGACGCGGCGCGTATCCTGGTGTTTCTCCACGATTCCATCGGACACGAAACGCTCGCGTCGATGTTGGATCGGTTAAAATCGCGATTTCCAAAATCAATTTTTGAATTTATGGTCACGGAATCGTTCGCGCCGGATTACCTCCACTTTATCGAATCGCAAGGATTCGAAGTTCATATCATCCGTAAGACGGACGTGAATTTTTTCAGGATTATTAAAAAACATAAAATCCGGCCATTGCGGCAGAAACAGTTCGACCTGGTATTGGATATGGGACCCCGCTTCGACATCACCTTCGCCCACCTGTTTCGCGCGTGCGATGCGCGTTTGGTCGCCGGTATGATGAGCCCAGGCCATCCGGATACCTTTTATAATGTGCTCGTCAAAACCGGAGAATCGGGCTGGCAGCCCCACACCCTTCTTGATTGCCTTTCTAAATTGCGAACGTGCTGAGCCTTTAAGATACACACTCAATCCCAGAGTTAATGCTATGGCACCCGTGAAACGCTTCCGGTTGGCGTGGTTACTATTTTCGCCCTGTTTCGCATACGTGCTGAACCTGCTCACCTGTCATCCGATTCAAGCCGTCAAAAGCGAACCCCAGCCGATGATCGAATGGACGTCGTATCAAAATCCCAGATACGGCTTTCGCATCGATATACCCGCGGGCTGGGAAGCGTCGTACTCCGCTGTCGGAATTGAACTGATCGATCCATTGACAGACGGATACATATCAGTTAAAGCGTTGATAGAGCCAAGCCAGGAAATAACGATGCCGTTAGACGAACACCTGATCCGCTCCTATTCTGAAAAGCGTCCTTATTTACAAGAATCCTTTTATGGCCTACATGAACTCCAGCCGCAATCGGGTTTAACCGGCCACCAACTCCGGGCACGATTTAAAAACAATTATGATTATGAGACAGCCGAAGAACGAAGAATTCATCGCGCCGGAGACACCTCGGCGGTGATCACGTATATGCCGTCGCTGTTCCCGGGCGACCATTATTGTTCGGTGGTTGAAATTTTTTCGACCGGCACGTCCGACTCACTTGATCGGAGAATCCTGAATTCTTATCGGTTCATGTTTAAAACTTTTAATCAACGCGAACTTTTGTCGATGAATCTTATTTCTGCGCTGGATATGCCGGATCGGGCGATTTGGTACGTCGGTGAAACCCGCGGATTTAATATCGATTTCAATGGCGACGGGCTGGATGAATTATTAGTATCCGGCATCCGGCGAAACGGCGATTCGGTCGGGAGTAAATGTTTTATTAAACTCTTTAAGAAATCTAATGAAACGTACAAATTGATTCTTGAAAAAGAATTTCCCGACAACACTTTCCAGGAATCGGATATTCAATTGATCAATATCGACAATGCTCCGGGGTATGAAGTGTTTTTACGCTTCACCGATTACGGCAATGAATGGGGTCAAAATAGTACGGCATTAATTCATTATGACGGACAGCAATTCCGCGTCCGGGAATTCGGCGCGTTTGCCGAAGCGCGCGACATCAACCGCGACGGCAAAGATGAAATCATTACTGCGATTAAAAATTACTTTCAACCCGGGTCTGTATCGACGTGGTTCGATATTTATTGTTATGAAAACGGAAATTTCGTAGAATCCAACCAGCGCTTCAAAGATTACTTCAGAGACGTGATGCTGCCGTCGTATAAAGAACAAATCGAAAATGCCCGAACGGAAATGATCGAATCCAAAGTTCAGTCCTTCCGCGTCTCGGCGTATTATCAGATTCGCCGCCTTGAGAAATACGTCAAGTGGAGCGAGAAAATTGCCAACGGCGAAAGTTTAACTCCTTAAAATCCGAATAAATCTATCAGTACCGATTACGAAAAATATTTAAAACCGGAAATCATCGCCAAGCTTTCCAACCTCGAGATCAAAGCACGTTTGGTCGTCGAAGGATTCATTACCGGCCTGCACAAAAGCCCTTATCACGGCTTCAGCGTCGAATTCGCCGAACACCGCCAATATATGCCCGGCGATGAAATCCGGTCCATCGACTGGAAGGTGTACGGACGCACGTCACGGTATTATGTCAAACGCTACGAAGAGGAAACCAATCTTAAAGCGTATGTCATCCTGGACACGAGCGGATCGATGGGTTTTACGTCCGCTGCTATGACCAAACTTGAATACGGCGCGTGCCTTGCCGCGTCATTGTCTTATCTGATGATTCATCAGCGCGACGCCGTCGGCCTGACGTTATTCGACACTAAAATCACGAAGTTCCTTCCCCCGCGATCAACGTTGAGTTATTTGAAAACCATTCAGGAATCTCTGGCGCATTCCCACACGAGCGATGAAACAGAAATATCGCCGGTTTTGCACGAGATCGCTGAACGGATCAAACGGCGCGGCCTGATTATACTCATCAGCGATTTGTTCGATGATCCGGAAAAAGTTTTGACGGGACTGAAACACTTTCGCCATCGCGGGCATGAAGTCATCGTATTCCAAATACTCGATCCGCAAGAAAGGGAATTTGCTTACAGCGGCGACGTGATTTTTGAGGACATGGAAACGAAAGAACGTATTCAAACGCAGCCGTGGCACATCCGCTCCAATTACCGCGAACAGATGCGGCTTTTTCTCGACCGCTACCGGAAAGAATGTCGTGAAAACAATATCGATCACGTGTTGCTCGATACCCGCACGCCCTATGATACAGCGTTATTGGAATATCTCACCAAACGAAAAAAAATGGGATAACCCTATCTGTTATCCCATTTAAAATCCACAGAGAAAATTTTTTACTATTCCGCCAAACGTAACCGGCTCCCCGGTCCCACCGGAATATCAAATCCGATAAAAATTGCAAACAGCAACGACCATACGATCAAGAACACGACGCTGTATGGCGCCATCGTCGAAATCACCGTTCCCATTCCTGCCGTTTTCGAATATTTTTGAATGTACGCCACGATCAATGCAAAATACGACATCATGGGGGAAATCACATTCGTCACCGAATCGCCGATTCGGTAGGCTGTCTGCGTTATTTCGGGCGTGTAACCGAGCAACATAAACATCGGAACAAACACGGGCGCCATGATCGCCCACTTGGCCGACGCACTGCCCATCATCATATTAATGCTTGCCGAAACGAGAATAAATATCAGCAATAACGGAATCGCCGGCAATCCGATGCTTTTCAGGATTTCCGCTCCTTCGACGGCCAGAATCAACCCCAACTTAGACTGCTGAAAATAGGCGACAAACTGCGCTGCGCAAAAAACGAGCGCAATATAGGAGCCCATCGTCGACATCGCTTTACCCATCGCATTGGCAACGTCGTTGTCTTTTTTAATGGTTCCGGCTCCAATGCCGTACATGACTCCGGAAATTCCGGCTCCTATAAAAATAATGGCCACAATGCCGGATAGAAACGGCGAATGAAGAATGCCGCCGGTTTTAGGATCGAGCAAAACTCCCATCAACGGCCAGCCATTTGCCGGAAGGACGGACCATATCAAAAATATGGTAAATATTACGCACGTATAAAAAGCAAACCGTAATCCTCTTCTTTCGGCCGAAGTTAAAGTTTCGATCGTCATCGGTTTTTCATCGCCGGTATATTTTCCAAGCCGCGGTTCTACGATTTTTTCACTTACAAAAGTACCGGCAATAGTCAATATGAACGTCGAAACGGCCATGAAATAATAATTGCACGCTGGATTCACTAGATACGCGGGATCCACAATGCGCGCCGCTTCCTGAGAAATTCCCGACAGCAACGGATCAACAGTGCCCAACACCAGATTCGCGCTATAACCTCCGGAAACGCCGGCAAACGCCGCGGCCATACCGGCCAAAGGATGGCGACCCACGGCGAGAAAAATAATCCCGGCCAGCGGCACCAACAAGACATATCCGACTTCCGAAGCCGCATTCGACATCACGCCGCAAAAAACCAGCACGACGGTCAATAACCGCGGTGGTGCAGACGTGACCATCAGACGTATCAGCGACGATAATAAGCCAGAGCCTTCGGCAACACCAATACCCAAAAGCGCAACCAATACGGTACCCAGCGGCGCAAATCCGGTAAAATTGGTCACCATGCTCGTCATGATGTAGCGCAAGCCGTCGCCGGTCAATAAATTAACCGGGCGAATCGTTTCACCGGTTCCGGGATGAATAACTGAAACGTCGAATAGCGATACGATGCCCGACGCGATGACAACCATTACGGCAAAACTAGCAAACAGCGTCATCGGATGCGGTAAAAAATTGCCGGCTTTCTCGACCCAGTCCAGCACACGATAAAAAAATGATTTTTTTTCGGCCATTATTCCATCCTTAATTTTATAATTCAATAAATTCCATTGCTCTTTTTTCAGACCAATACATTCCGTCACTGTTAAAACGAATGAATCCGACATGTCCGCCCGATCGAGGAACTTCTAGAAAAAAATTCGAATTCGCAGCGGCCGCTTCGTACGGAAAACACTCTTTCCCGAGAAACGGATCATTTTGCGCATTGACCAGCAGCGACGGGATCCTAATGTTTTTGAGAAATGATTTACAACTGGCTTTCGCCCAATAATCTTCGGCGTCTTCAAAACCGTGAAGCGGCGCGGTATATCGATCGTCAAATCCCTGAAAATCCCTAATCGTTTCAAAATTTTCGTCGTCAATTTTTTCGGGAAACTGCTGCATCTTGGCCCGCACTTTCTCATGCAGCAGCCGGAGAAAACGTTTCATATAAATCTGATTTGTTTTTTTAGCCATTTCAATAGCGCTGGACTTGAGGTCGCACGGAACTGAAAATGCAACGGCGCGTTGGATCGGCGGCGGCAATGCTTCGCCCCGTTCGCCGATATATTTCAACGTCAGATTACCGCCCATGCTAAAACCAATCATGACGATCGCATCGTAGCGATCCGTACGAATGGCATGCTGCACGACGGCGTCGAGATCTTCCGTGGCCCCGCTGTGATAAAAACGTAATTGCCGATTCATCTCGCCGCTGCATCCGCGAAAATTCCACGCCAACGCGTCCCACCCTTGACCGCTTAAAGCCCGTGCCATGCCGTGCATGTAAGCACGATCGGTATTGCCTTCAAGTCCGTGAGACAAAATAGCCAAACGGCCCGAACCGTTTTTCAGCCAATCAATATCGATAAAATCGCCGTCCGGCGTGTCGATCCGCTCACGCGTATAGGACACGGATTTAACTTTTCTGAATAAAGTGGGATAAATCGATTGAATGTGTCCGTTTGAAAATAAAAAAGGAGGTACGTACGTAGAACGTGAAACCATCGGCATATTTGCGCAAACATCCCATGTTGGAAAATTCGGTCGTGCAAAATAGGATGTTCACGCGTTGTAATCAAGGAAATACGGATTCGCCTGTTTCAGGCCGGATCTATAATTTTAATTTAAGCACGACAGGATTTTTTAAACGATCCATCGGAAGAATTTTATTTTCCTTGTCAAAACTTCCCCACTGGCTATTCGCTATAAAAAAGAATTCATCACCTATGATCACGCCAAGCGTAGGTTCGTCAAACGCTGAATGATTCGCTTCCAACTTTTCATACGAATCGATATGATCGAAAGTGTTACTGAGTTTAAACCGCGCAATTCGATGCGGGTTGACTCCATTTTGGATCACTATCAACTGATCTTGGTAGCCATACATGCCATCAATCCCGAGCGCACAGACATCCAACGCAACTTTTAATTGTTCACACGACTTGGTTTTCATATCAATGCGAAAAATTCCGAGCGCGTAGTCCGCAACGAATAAATATTTTTCGTCATTGCTGAAAGTAATGCCTTGCGGCGAACTAAAATATCCTTTCGGCAAAAACTCCGACAATTCATCCTTCTTAAAATCGATCCGATAAATACCTTGCGGACGGCTGTCGGAAATGTACACGTCGCCGTTTGAAGCGACCACCAAATCTCCAAACCAGTGCGCGCCGGTATTGGCCGGAGGTAAATATTTTTTGAGAAGTTTTTTGGTCTTAAGATCATATTTGAGTACAGCGGTTTGATTTTCGTTCTCTTTCATAAAGCCATCCATTTGCGGCGTCGCCGACGTTGCTACCCACAGGATTCGCCGTTCGGCGTCAACTTTCATTCCCATCACGCTGAATAACCCGTCTTCCGGTACGGAAAAATCGCTCACATTTCCGGATGCATCGCGTTGGACAATTTTCTTTTTGTGAATACTGCCGACATAAAAAGTTTTATCAACCGGATCGTAGGCGACGCCCTCAGTGATCAGATCTTTTTCGGGCAAACTAAACGCCACTTCGCTGCGATTGACCGGAAGCTTATTATCCTCGAATTTTTTGATGGCTTTTTTAAAAGCTTCATCGTTAAACATGGCGACAAAATCACTGTCTTTCGCTACGGCCGCGTACGATAAACCCATTTGTCCGAGTTGATCGAGGCAGGCGATCGCTTTGTCTTTCCGGCCATTGACGGCGTACGCCGAAGCAAGGTTGAGGATTATTCTCGGTGAATGTTGACGGAGCTTATTTGCCTCCAGCATATTATCAAGAAATGACGGAAAATTTTTAGCCTCATAGGCTGCGACGGCCTGTTGAAAATAATACGTCACGTCTTTTTTTTGTTCCTGTGCCTTTAAAGGCAGGATCATGGCTGCGATCAGTACAATTATTTTTTTCATAGGTCTTTCTTAATAAAGTTTTAAATGGTCAGATAATTAAACAGGTTTCCCTCACCGATCAAATGCCCTAAACAGGTATTACTTTTTCCATTGATATTTTTTCATATCGACGCGATCGTTGATAAAAACGATTTTTTCTTTTTCGAGCAATTTTTTTTGTTGTTTGTACATCGGGGTGTTTTTTGGAAACGAAATTCTGCCCTGCGAATTGACCACGCGGAACCATGGAAAGGATGAACCTTCCGGCAGATGGTGCAGCGCGTATCCGGCTAACCTTGCATGTGACGGGAATCCCGCCATGCGCGCCACTTGACCGTAAGTCGCCACTTTGCCGTACGGAATATCGTCCACCACTTCCCATATTTTGTAATATTTATTGCTGCTGTTTTTGAGTTTCATCGATCAACTTAATTTTTTTCAGGAACCAGTTACGCTCGTCTACAACGGGCAAAATATCCGAAGTCATAGCAACCGGATTTCGTCCGATGGCCATTTTCTGGACGCCGGCTTCAGTTTTAACTTCCAACGGCAATTCAAAATCAACGCCATCGAGTTGCAATGAATACTTGCGCTCGTCAGTGCGCATTATGACTACTTCCGGCATCTGTGTCGTATATAAAAATGACGTTATAAAAGGCGTCCATGCGGCGCCGGCATTTAACTCAACGACCCTGATAAAATCATCGGTTGACACATGATGCTGATAGGTGTAATTCGAATCGGTTGCAAAATCGTTTATGATTTTAAATAAAACAGAATCACCGAGGAGAAAACGCAGGCTGTGCAAAAGTACCGCGCCTTTATTGTAAATGTCGGGATGATAGGATTGAAATGAATTGACGTCGCGACCGGCAACTATCGGTTTAGTATTTTTGACCTGATGAAGAATTCCAGCCATATATTCATGATAACCCGCTTCCCCCGATTTTTCAAGATGGTACAGCGCTTCGCCATAGGTGCAAATTCCTTCATGAATCCAAAAATCAGCCCAATCACTCACGGTTACTTTATTGCCCCACCATTCGTGCCCCATTTCATGCAGCATCAATGCGTCAAACGTATTTCCCTGAATCGTTTCATACCGATAACGATTGCCATAAGAATTGACCGTCTGATGTTCCATGCCGAGGTAATCCGTCTCGACAACGGCAAATTTTTCGTTGACGAATGGATATTCGCCAAAAAATTTACGGTACGTATACAACATATCGACTGCCATATTGATCAGCGAATCGGCACGGTTTCGATTTTGCGGCAAAACATAATAATACACAGGCATGACGCTGCCCGATGTTGAAATATATTCGCGCTGCGCAATTTCATATTTGGCAATATTGATCGTAATATCGTAAAGATTGATCGGATAATTCGTTCCCCAATAAAAAGTTTTGCTGCCGTTCTGTACGGTTGTAACCGACCGCAACAAACCGTTTGATGCACAATAATATCCGTCGGGAACCGTAATATGTAATGTCACGCTGTCCGGCTCATCCGAAGGATGGTCTTTGCACGGAAGCCAGATTTTAGCGCCTTCTCCCTGGCACGAGAGACCGATCCAGTCGTTGCCGTCGCCGTCTTTCGACCAATTGAATCCGCCCAGCCACGGCGGATAAAGCGCCGTCAAAGGTTTCCCGGAATAACTAATTTTAATGGCCTTTTTCGCGCCGGCAGATAATTCATGGTCAGGCATGATCCAGAGCTTATTATTTTGATGTTTAAATCCGGCTTCCGATCCGTCAACTTCTACACCGGAAACGGTAAATGTATTCAAAAAATCCAATTCAACTTCCGGCAGCGTTGATAAAGTTTGCAGCGTTACGATGACCAATCCGTCTATGGAATGTTCCTTCGAATCGATATTCAAATGAATGTCGTACGACGTAACATCGAACGATTTTTGATTGGCCGGCAAAGGTCCGCCTGTCGTGTATTTGCCAGGCAATGCATAGCGCGCATCCAGATATAGATACACGCTTATGGCAATGATGGCGAGAAATCCAATAACTATTGCTGTCCATTTAAAAAATTTTCTCATGATGCTTTCTCGAGCTTTTTCATTTTATGGCCAATCGATTCTCCGCCCCAAATACCGGCCATCGGAATCCAGAAACACGACAACGTCCATCCCAGCGATTGTTTGAATGCTCCCCAATAAATTCCTGCAATATTGGAATACGCCATGAGGCTTTCCGGCCCTCGTAAATTGACTGAAGTCCATCCGTAAATTAAATAACCGATAATAAAAATCCCCATCACGACAACATACCCGAGCAAGTATCCGCAAATCACCGTTGTTTTCAAGACGCGCTGCTCAGAGGATCGAACTTTAACGGTCAGATAACGCCCGGAAATCAATCCGATGACGATCGATGCTATCCAAAACCCTATCAGGAGCATCCGGTCGCGGCTGATAAAATCATTCTGCATCTGCTGATCATGCAGAACATAAATGGATGGAATTAAAAAAGGAACCATCCAAAGTCCCGCTAAAAATATTTTCAATTTCATGATTAGGTACGGGTCGTTCGTTAAAAGTAGCCATTCAATTGACGATTATCAATCCGTAAAAAAGAAAAAAGGATTGAACTAATTTCAAATTCAATCCCTTTTCTTAACTCTCATTCAAAGGAGGAATTTATTCCAACGCGCGTACATGAACGTTGCCACCCGACGTGTGCGCATAGATAGCGTTGCCACCGCCGTTGATGCTGCCCTTGATGCGCATTTCGCTGATTTTTCCGGAAATGGTCATCGGTAAGTCGCATTCAACCTCACCGCCGCTGGTGGAGAGATCCAAAGTTGCCGCCGTGCTTTTTGGAACGCTGATATCAATATCGCCGCCCGAGGTTTTTACGAAAATACCGTCGTTGGATTTACGAACGCGCACGTCAATATCGCCGCCGGATGTTTCAGCCCGCACTTCGCCTTCGACGTCCAGAATTTTAATCCGTCCACCGGAAGTTGAAACGTCAACTTTACCCTTCGCGTCCGCGATCATGATATTGCCGCCGGACGTCATCATCCGGATGTCGCCGTTCGTTTTCTCAACGCGAATATTCCCGCCAGACGTGCCGAGATCGACCTGGCCTTCGACCTGATTCAGGGATAAATTTCCACCGGACGTTTCACCTTTGATTTTTCCTTTGACTGACTGAATTTCAATATCGCCGCCGGCCGTGCTGAGATACATGTTATATTCGTTGGGAACTTTGATAGTGTAGTGAACGTCCATATTCCATGACGTACGGAACCAACTGCGCTTCATTTTGCCGATGACTTCCACGCCGCGCGAAGTTTGTTCGGCCGTAATCGTAAAATCGTCCAGCGTCCTCTGGCTTCCGCGCATCTCGGCATAAATCGACACTTCATTGGACTCGGTACCTTCGATCGAAACCGAACCGACGTCCGTGGTCAGATAAAATGTTTCCCCGGATAAAACTTTGAATTTTTTATCGAAGGTGCGGTCAGCCTCGCCGGCGTAGGCTGAGACAGCCAGTACCGCGAGAACCATGAGTGGAATCAATATTTTTTTCATAAAACCTCCTGCGTGATAGACTGCTTTTTTGGACACAAGCATTAACGGAGGTTATCGCGATAAGTTTCAGGAATTAACAAAAAAGAAAGAGAACGCCTCTTTCGAAAACGTCCTCTCTCGTCCAAGCAGGGGAAGGAAGGAAAAACTATTTAGAAAATTTTTGGGTAAGTATGCGATCCACGGACCACTGGCCGCTGCCTTTGATCATAATGGCAATGACCAATCCTAGCGCCAACAGATGATATTCGATGCCCTCGCCTTGCGGTTTGGCATACCAATTCATAAAAAATCCCCATCGAAAATGCACGATATACATTGCGCCTAACATGACCAGTCCGATGCTAAACGCCATAAAGCGGCCCGCCAGGCCGATCACGAGCGCCAAAGCGCCCAGCGATTCCGCCATGATAACCAGGAAAGTCAGAACCGGCGCCACATGCAAAACCTGATCGAAAAATTCGATTGTGCCGCTCACGCCTTTCCCGCCAAACCATCCGAAAAGTTTCTGCGCGCCATGCGGAAAAATCACGCCGCCTAATGCCAGCCTCGATACAAGCGCAGCTGCGTCGTCGTTTGTCCGAATGAGTTTTTGCCACATTGAGAATACCTCTGCAATTGGAGCGAATTTGCTTCAAACAACATAAGGGAATAATGGAAAATAAAAAATGCCCCAGAAGGGGCATTTGCTCATTTCGCCGTGATTTTGTCTATTTCGATTTTATAAAAATATATTCGCCGCGTTTGGTTTCTCCATGCTCGATTCCCTCAATCCTGGCCAATAGCGTATCCGCGCCGTGCTTCGTATACATGATGCGCTGCGGAAAATCGTGCGCTAAATTTTCAAATAGCACTTCCCGGTCGGAATATTGAGCCATTGTAAAAGGAATCGCTCCCACATTGCCTTCAACGATGGCCGTAAAAACCACGGCCTGACGGCGCTGTTCGATAGCCATCTTTTCGAGCAGCAGCGTATCGATAGCCGTCACGCGATAACTTGTACCGGATAACGTACTGTCATTTTCTTTGGTCCAAATTTCAATCATCGTGCTGCCGGGTTTTTCAATTTTCCACTCGCCGATAATCCACGCCAGTTGTGAAAACTCGAACGGCTTCAGTTCAATTTTTGTTTCCCGTGAACAGGCCGTTAACATCAGAACAAGCAGCCAGGTTCTTCTCATGAGCTTCCTCGTTTGATATGAATGAACATTAATCAAGACCGGATGAAACCATCGGCCTGTTTTTACGGGTCAATAGTTCCGACATCCGGTAAGCTTTTGCAAAATACGATGATGGCAATTCACCGGCAAACGCTTTGAAATCGCGCAGAAAATGCGATTGATCGTAATACCCGCATTCAAAAGCCAGCGGCGACCAATTCGCCGGCGATTCCGATTCGAGCGCCCGGAAAATGGATTGAAAACGGATAATGCGTGCAAACATTTTTGGCGAAAGCCCAACCTGATCCTTGAATACCCTTTCCAACTGGCGTTCGCCGACGCCCAAATTCTGTCGAAAGGTTTTCAAATTAATCACGCCGTTGTGCGCCAGAATCGCCTGCGCGGCCCGTTGCGTCAAACGGCAATCATTTTTATTGGATCGAAGCAAGGTGCACAACCACGTTTCTATAATTTTTTTTCTGCAGTGCGTAGCCGGTTGGTCGTAAAGTTCAGAAAACATTTCCGAAAAAGGAATGGCCTCTTCAATATTTAAAATCCGGTCGGTTAGTTCGCTTTGTGGAAATTTAAAAAAAGGAAAAGCTCCTCCGGGATGAAACCGAATGCCGAGTAAATCAATTCGACCGGAAGATTGGATCATCACGTGGCGGGTCATTTGTCCCACCATCAATGCCGGCGGTTGCAGCTCTACGGAACCGTCTGAATGAAATCGCTTGAAAGCTTCGCCGAAATTTAAAACCAATTCAAAACAACCGTCCGGTAAAATTCGCTCCGGCTGCGTATGTTTCTCATACGCATCGTCGCGTAATTCCCAGAAACACTCCACGTACGGAATTAATTCGGGGCAAGGAATGTGTTCGTGGTAAATCATTTTTCTTTTAATAAATCAAGCGTATGCGTCAGTAAATCAATGCCGCCGGCCTCGCCATGACCGGGGATTACGATCATGGCGTCAGGAAATTTTTTCATAACGTTATCAACGGCCTTTGGCCATTCATGGATCACGGCGTCTCCCGTAAATCCGAGATCGGTCGATTCGGCAGACTTGACAAGACATCCACCGAATAAAACGCGCGACGGCGCCACATAGACGACGATATTATCCGGCGAATGCCCTGCGCCCGGATAAAATACCTGAAGCTCCGTATCATCGACCGACAGCGTTGAGTCACGCGCAAATACGGCATCCGGAAGCGTCAGTTTATTTTTTTCGGCAAGTTGTTTCGTCAGATAATAAGCGATCACCGGAACATGTTCGCGATGCGCTTCCATGATGCCCCCCAACCGGTCATCGTGAAAATGCGTCGATACAATCCATCGGATCGGTTTGTTGAATTTTTTCCGGATCCACTTGATTAATTGAGTTGTTACCGAATCGCCCCACGCCGTATCGACGATCAATACGCTGCCGGACGTAACCACGATCAGGCCATTTGAAGGAAATGGCCGGCCGGCCAGATTTTTGTAAGATGTGTGAACCCAGATATTGTCAACGAGCGGACGGGCTACGAGATTGTCAGAAATTTTTTCTTCTTCACCGGCAAAAACAACCGCATTCAAAACAATCACGAATGAAAACACAAAACGCATGATGAATTTCAAAATTGGGGTTGAATGAATTTAGGTGAACATATTTCATTCCCGCCAATTATTCCAGTAAAATTCATCCTGCTCAACGATCAACGGTACGGACATCCGTCCAGAGCTGGCGCCATATTTTCCACTCACCGTTGGGCTGCTTACGATAGACCGACATGGCCAACCCCCATTGATCTTTGGCGATCCGGACATCGCCTTTGGCGTACGACCACGAGAGATAAGTTTTTTTGAAGGTGGACGCAACCGTACTGTCCACCGTGATCGCAACGATCTGATTGTTAAATACGTGAATGGCCGTTACGGAAGAATCCTTTGGAAACCAGAAATTACGAATCGCCTCAATGCCTTTGATCGTACTCATTCCGCTTGGCGTGATTGCGGCATTTTCTTCGAAAAGCGAAAGTACACCGTTTTCGTCGTTGTGTAACCACGCTTCGGTGTAGCGCTGGTTGATAGCACGAACGGCGCGCTCGTCGGCGGAATCTTTGGCCGATGAACACGATATCACCCAAACAAAACATCCAAATAAAAATATGCGTTTACCGTTTGCGTACGTAAATAAAATCATAAGCTATTTGCCATGTCTTCCCGTTGTCTAACGACATCTCGGAATATTGCCGGATTTTATCATAGCCGAGATTATAAAAAATCATTTTTCTTAGAATTTTTTTTCCGTTGGCGCGATGGCTCTCGCCTTCGAAAACCATGGCTCCGTCACGGTATTCACCGGTAAATTCACTGACATTGCCAACGCGATCGACCCATGTCTGCCGCCATTTTTTTAAATAACGATCATAGAAATTAATACTCTTGCCCGTATAACCGTCTTTCTGCGAGTAATTTTCCATGATAATGGAACTATCCTCCAGGAATTGTTCTATGCTCGTTGCAATGACTTGCCCGGAATCCGTGACGTCCCATTCACCTACCCAAAAATCGAATTGGCGCTCCGGCTTTATTTCCTGAGCTTTCAGACCAAAAAAATATGCCATCAAAGCAATCGCATAGATAATTCTGGACATATTCCCTGCTTATTTTTTTCGCCAGTAATGGCCGTCAAACGTCGTCGTCCATGTTTTGCCGTCGTCGGTACTGTTTTCGATTAGCTGCCGCACGTGGTCGGACGCCAAATTATAAAACGTCATCTTCGTGATGGTCATGACGCCGTTTTGCAAAAACGGATCCGTAATAAACCACATAGCATCATCATGATAAGTCCCATGAAAAAGCGTGACCGAACCGGCATTGTCGACATAGAATTGCTGCCACTTATTGATGCTTGCATTGTATGCATTGAAACTTCTGCCGATATAGCCGCCCGGATTGGTGTAGTGTTCATGAATCGAACATTCGTTTAGAATTCTTGTGATCGAACTGCTGCCGACGGTCACGCCCTGTGGATTTTTGACGTCCCATTCTCCGACCCAGAAATTAAATTGCTGCGCTTCGGCGATATGCGCGCACGGCGCCGCATTGGAATCGGCTTTTGCCAGGATTGTTTTGAATCGCTCATCGTTTTTGATTCCTGTAAAATCCGCTTCATTTTCAATCATGGCTTTATTGGAAAAGCCCCAGTTCATGGCTTTCGTGAGCCATTCAAAAGTCTCATCATTTTTTTTCAACAGAGCATTGACTCGGGCCGATCGAAGCATGATCGCAATTTTCAGATAACCTTTCTGATCGGCTTTTTCGTACGCGCTTAGCGCCTGAGCATATTGTCCTAGCGCCTGCAAACAATTGCCCGTACGAAACAAGGCGTACGCATTATTGCTGTCTTTTTTTGTTATCGATTCATACAGTTTCAAAGCTTCCGAATACTTTTGCACGTTAAAAAGCGTGTCGGCTTTGGACATATCCTGCGCCCATGTTAAATGATTAAAGAAATAAATAAAAACAATCGCCACACCTGCCAGCTTCATAAATAAATTCCTTGTAATAAATGATGAAGGAAGGTAGGAAAGACGTACGTTATAAACCGTACCCAATTGGGGTGTAAAAAATCAGATGAGTTTCTTCCGCAGCGCTGTAATTACCGCTTCGGATTTGGAGTGGACGTGCAATTTGCGGTAAATATTTTTAATGTGAGCGTGCACGGTGTCGCGGCTCACATGGATGCAATCGGCGATTAATTTGTAACTCAGTCCTTCGCACAATTTCGACAGAACTTCTTTTTCACGCTCCGTTAACGCGACGCCCGGTTCGATCTTGAATGAAGCAACGACCATGCGCGCGATGGGCGCACTCATCGGCGCGCCACCATGATGAATATCGTTGATCGCTTGCAGAATTTGCGCCGGCGATGCTGTTTTAATAAGGTACCCCGTTGCCCCCGCGCACAACGACTCGAAAACCATCGTATCTTCCTGATGAACCGTCAGTATCAATATGTCGACGTCGGGAGCGGCGCCTTTGATTTTCCGAATAACATCGATTCCGCTTATACCCGGCAATTCAATATCAAGCAGTAAAACATCGGGTGGATTTTTTTTTAGACCATCGATTGCGCTCTCACCGTCGCCGAATTCACCGGCCAACTGGAATCCTTTTGTATTATTCAGCAGCAACGCCAATCCTTGCCGAACGTCATGGTCGTCCTCGACAATAGCGACTTTGATCATGCAAATAATCCTTTGATAGACGCAACGATATCCCAGCGAGAGCGTTTCGCAGAACCCGGCGTTACCGGCGATTGATATCGGCTGCCGATTAAACTAAGGCGCGTTCCATGCTCGGATGATTCGATATTGAACTGAGCGTCGATTTTGCCGGCCCTCTGGCGCATATTAGATAACCCATAGCCATTTTTCGCTTTATCATCTAAGCCCTTGCCGTTATCGCTTAAATAAATTATGAAATCGCGGCTCCGTAATTCGATTGCCAACTCCGCGTGATCGGCGTGCGCATGTTTCAAAATATTATTCATGCCTTCTTTAAAAATCAGTGTGGCATGGCGCCTCCAATCCATAGAAAGCTTTATTGCCGCCAGATTTTCTGAAATACCTTTCACGCCGAATTTCACCGGCGACGCATCAAAAAGATCGTACCCAAAATCCCGTAAATTGACAATCAGATCAAGCAGCGTATCTTTTTGAGGATCGAGCACCCAGATAAAATCGCGCGTATTCGCGGACAAACTGCTTGCAGCGTCCGTGACTTTTCCGAGGTGAGAAGCCATCTCCGTATCATGGCCGTTCATTTTTCGGCGGATCAATTCACCGAACAGATTAATCTTCGTCAATTTGTGTCCGAGTTCGTCGTGAAAGTCTTGCGAAACTTGCTTCCGCACGCGTTCCCGTTCTTCAACACGCAAGGTTTCTTCACGCAATCGTTGCCGCACTATCTGCCGATGTAGCGCTATCAATATCGCCGCGAACGCCATGGCGCACAAGGTGTAAAACCACGTTGTCTTCCAAAACGGCGGCGTGACGATAATTTTTAGCGTGCGTTCGTACGCGCTCCAAATGCCGTCGTGATTGGTTCCTTTAACGCGGAACAAATATTCCCCGGGAGGCAACCCGGTATAAACGGCTTCAGCCGTCTTGCCGTAGACCCAATCAGGATCGACGCCGGAAAGTTGATACGCGTAATGATTTTTTTCCGGCGCTGTGAAATCCAACGCACTAAAATCGATCGTAATAAAATTTTCATTATAGTTTAGGATCAACTCGTTGTGTTGTATGCGAGCAGGATAACGTCCGAATTTTTTGACGGCGGTAATTTCAATTTCAGGCTGAAACGGATTGTCCATAATTTTTTCCGGAAGGACGACATTCACGCCGAGAATTCCTCCGAAATATAATTTTCCCGAATGACTCTTGAAATAAACACCCGGCGAAAAAAGATTGCTCTGCAGGCCGTCGGCAATATCGTAATTGCGAAAAATTTGTGTGTTTTTATTAAATCGGGTTATGCCTTGATGCGTACTGATCCATAATTGGCGATCACGGTCTTCCAAAATTCCACAAATTACTCCGTTAGGCAAGCCGTCTTTTTCGCGATAGGCAATAAATTGACCTGTAGCCGAATTGAATCGATTAAGGCCGCCGGCCGTTCCAACCCATAATTCACCGTCAGTATCCTCCAGCACGGAATACACATAAGGATTGTTCAAGCCGGTTACGTCATTCGTTCGATGTGAAAAAAGTTTGATGGAATCATTTTCACATCGCAATAACCCTGCAAGCGTTCCAATCCACATCCTGTGTTTACGATCCTTGTAAATCACTTTCACGGAGCGCATCAACGCGGGATTCGGGCCGGCCGACTGCAAAATCTCACTAAGCTGGTTGGTTTGTTTATCGAGTTTAAAAACACCCAACCCATCGGTTCCGATCCACAAGTTTCCGGCATGATCCTCGGATAGAACTGTAATTTCAGTATTGCGAAATTTTGAATTCGAGGAAAATTCTCTCCACCGTTTGGTATTTGGATCAAACTCAAACAAGCCTTGTGAACGTGTTCCAATCCAAAAATGACGTTCGGATTCTGAAATAGAGGTCACATCCAAATCTTTGCCACGCGCAATAAATTCGATAACACTTTTTTGCGAATTCCAGCGAGTCAATCCCTGTTTTGTGCCCATCCAGACATTGCCGCTTCGATCTTCCATCACGCAATTCACAGCGGGATCGCTGGCAATCGGATCGTTTTTTATGGATAAAAATTTATTCGTATAACGCGAAAAAGTATACACGCCGTCATAATATAACGAAAACCACAATAATCCCGAGCGATCTTCCAGTATAGTTACAACCGGCTTAGAGGGATTTTGAAATTGTCTGTAAATAACCGGCGCTTTTCCTCGTTCCAATAGCCACAACCCTTCGGCGGTTCCAATCCACAGAATATCCTCGCGGTCTTTTACAATATTTAAAATTCGCTGCGATCCGAAAATTTCAGGAAATAGTTTTTCCCAATTTTCAGTCATCGGATCGAATCGGAAGAATCCTTTTCCTGTACCGATCAATAAATTTTTATTTTCTTCGAACAGTGCGATCACGCTTAATTTTTCAGAATTGGCGGGCAAATACGAAGTAAATTTTTTGAGGTTCGCATCCCACTTTCCAAGCCCATTTTCAAACGATCCAATCCACATCATGCCGTCGCTGCCGCACCGCAGCATTCGGACAGACGGCCACTTTATCGCATAAACAGAATCTTCCAAACAGCGGATAAAAACCGGATTCGGATCGTGTTTACTCGATGAAGGAAGTATGAAAATACCGTTGCCTTGGGTCGCAAACCAGACATTGCCTTCCACGTCTTTTTCGATATCCCAAACAATGGTTTCAGCAGCATTTGAATTCGGAAAATAACGAACAAATATATCCTTTTTCGGGTCAAAACGATTGATCCCGCCGCCATACGTGCCAATCCAAAGACATCCGTCATCGTCTTCGTCGATACACACAATATCGTCGTGTGAAAGGCTGTTGGGATCCGCAGGATCGTGACGGTAAGTCGTGTAACGGTATCCGTCGTATTTCACCAGCCCGTGCAATGTTCCAAACCACATCAGGCCTTTTTGATCCTGGTGAATGGCAAAAACAGCATTGGATGAAACGCCGTCTTCTAATGGCAATTTCTGCGGCGTCATTGATGTAATCTGGGCGTGCAAGAAAGATGCGAGTACTGTCTGCAGAACGATGTAGAGGCTAAATTTCATAGCGCGATTCTAAATTTCGGCAATTTCTTCTTCAAGAAGCTGACGTTGATACATATCGGCATAGATGCCATCCAGCGCGACCAGTTGCTCGTGCGTGCCTTGTTCGATAATGGCGCCTTCGGATAATAAAATAATCCAATCGGCTTGTTTCACGGTCTGAATGCGATGGCTGACTAACATAGTCGTACGATCTTTCATCAGCGCTTTCAACCGCGTGAGAATTTCATCTTCCGTATGCGTGTCCACGCTCGAAAGTGCGTCATCGAGAATCAGAATTTTAGGTTCGCGTATCACGGCCCGCGCGATGGCAAGCCGTTGTTTTTGCCCGCCGGAAAGGGTAATACCGCGCTCGCCAATGACCGTATCATATTTTTCCGGAAAGTCTTCAACGTTAGATTTTAATTGCGCAACATCGGCCGCCCAAACGGCTTTGCCCGTGTCCGTATGCGCCACGCCAAAAAGAATATTATTTAAAATTGTATCGGAAAAAAGAAACGTATCCTGCGGAACCATACCAATATGACTGCGCAAAACGTTGATCGGAATGTCATGAATTTCTACATCGTCGATGAAAATTGTATTTTTCGGAATTTCATACAATCGTGGTATCAGGTTAACCAGCGTACTTTTTCCCGAACCGGTATGTCCGACGATGCCCAGCGTCATACCGGCGCGAATGGTTACATGGATGTTTTTCAAAACCGGGTCGGATCCATTGTACTGAAAAGTCAGGTTACGGATTTCAATTTTACCTTCGATCGTTTTAATCGGCTTGACGGACGGCGCGTCGATGATGCGCGGAACCGTTTTGAAAATTTCGTTCATGCGCTTCATCGAAGCCGAACCGCGCTGAAAAATGTTGATGACCCATCCGAGCGCGATCATCGGCCAGATCAAAACAGCGAGATAAAAATTAAACGCCGTGAATTGCCCGAGCGTAATATCGCCTGTCATAACCAACCGTCCGCCCTGCCACAACAAAACGGCGACGCTCAGGCCGATGGTCAGCACCACGCTTGACATCATGATGCCGCGAACGCGAACGGCGTCCATATTCAGGCGAACGTAATCCAAATTGAGCAACCGGAATTTTTCAATCTCATGATCTTCACGTACGAACGATTTGATGACACGAATGCCGGAAAAATTTTCCTGAGCGCATGAGCTGATATCGGAAAGTTTTTCCTGAACTTTTTGTGAACGGTGATGAATCAGTTTGGACAACTGATTGATGGCGAAAGAAAGAACCAACAGCGGCACGAATGCTAGCAAAGTGAGTTGAGGGCTGATGTGAATCATCATCGGAACGACATACACAAACGCGATAATGGTATTGGCCGTGTACATAATTCCTGGGCCTAATACATCTCTTACGGCGCTGAGGTCA
>JABWBZ010000161.1 GCA_013359335.1 bacterium | reverse complement strand
GCTTTGGCGCGATTTCCGCATTCCGACATGGCACACCATTGACGCCGATGGCTTTTGCTTGTATCATAAAACACCAGCACACAATCCGGGTTTTTGCATTTGCGTACATAACCGTGCTGGCAGTTTGTCAAAAAGTGAATAGCGGCTTCCGCTATCGGGGCGGTAAAATGGATTGGATGATTAAAATTGTATAATCGTATGGCCGTAAGCGATTTTGAATTTTGTACGATACAATCTCCTCCTACCCGAAGCGACAACTGATGATTGATCTCGGCAAGATAAGATGCAGAGATTTTTCTTTTTGCGATCACTTCCGAAACCATCGAGTGCAAAATATTTCGAAAATCTCGGACTGCTTTCATAATGCTTTCACGATCGGATAAAACCGTCCACCGTGCTAATATCTCCTCCCCTTGATCTTTTGAAATCACGGATGCAATTCTAAGCCATTCCACGTAGTCGGGTAACGATTCCAGTAAATCCAAAGGCTGGCCAAAACTATCCCGCACGTTGGTATTTACAAAATCAAGCATCCGGTCATTGGCTATAAAATAGTACTTTTTTCTCATATCAATGAAATGCTTAAAATAGCAATAATGTTCCGCACTCCGTCTAATGTTAAATTAAATCATCATGTAAATCAATGACTTATAATTGTTATAAAAAATATGGAATATAACCTGTAAAAATTAGTTATAACGGTTAGTCCGGACTTTAAAAAACCTTTCCATTCAATAAAAAAAAGGATTCGTGATGAAGAAATTATTTATAGCTGTCCTGATGGCGACAGCTTTTTCCGCCAACGCGCAGGAAATTTATACTAACGATCAGGGCGTGGCATTAGACGGTTACGACGTCGTGGCCTATTTCACCAAAGGCGAACCGGTTAAAGGCAGTTCGCAGTTTACAACAACATACAAAGGCGCAACGTGGTATTTCGCCACGGCAGGACATCGCGATTTATTCAAAGCGAAATCGAAAGCTTATGAGCCGGAATGCGGTGGTTGGTGCGCTTGGGGAGTTGCAGAGAAAAACACTAAATTCCCGGTCGATCCTAATACTTTTAAAATCTCCGACGGCAAATTGTATCTGTTCTACAATGGACCATTTGGGGATGGAAAGTTTAATGCGCTCGAACCATGGAATAAAGACGAAAAACGATTGATGAAAAATATGGAAAAGAATTGGGTAACCTTGTCTAAAACATCCGTTAAAAACTGACCCGATCGAAAAAGTAAAGAGCTGTCCTGACGTCGGGACAGCTCTTTTATTAACTCTCAAAAACTACCTGGCTATGGTCTACTGTCCTCCGCTTATTATTTTAAACGAGTGCCGCGCTTTCACGGTATAATCGGTACCGCTGAAATATCCGCGCACTTCGTAATCGCCGGGCGCCCACGTGAATTCAAATTCGAGTTTACCGGATTTTCCATCCGTATGCTGATAATTACCCCATTCCGTATCCGGCGTATTTTTCGGAACGATGTTAATCCAAGGTCCCCAATTGGCCGGAAAGTCATTATATTCCACGATCACGGTTTGGCCCGAGTAATAAACATTGCTGGCCGTTCGCACGTACACGCCTTTGGGTTTCTCTGCCTCCAGCGCCGCCGAACGGACATCGGAATATTCAATCGGTGTATTCCAGCTCGAGAACGCAAAGTAACTCACATTACTCAAAAAATAATAATCGTTCGCTTCAATGATCACATTTTTGCCAGCTACAGTGCCGTAACCGGCAGAAATAGTTTTTTTGTCCTTGTCGACCATTACCCAATAGTCATCGGCGACGCCAGGTTTACGCACGGCAACGGCCGACTCTTTGATAGCCTGCCCTTGTGCGTTCCGGCGAATCACGCTTTTCGTATTGCCCCAACCGCCAATGACAATTTCATACATCGGATCTTTCGTCATCATGGCATCCGATAGACCGATATGAATATCGTTTTTTGCGGAAGCTTTGAAAAAAATGGCCGATTTGCCGGGCACAGGTAATTGCCATTGTTCCGACCATGACGTGTAATTGCCTTGCTGGCTTTGTGAGGAATAAGCCGTGGCTGTATTCACGTTCGACTTTACGGAAACTAAAATATAAATTTTGTCCTTAAGAACTATTTCAGCGCCGCCGTAGCCGATATTGCATGCATTGGCCCAAAGTTTCCCTGGATGTTCTCCGTTCATGTACGCGTGCTTGGCCACGTAAAGAGGTGTTTTGCTGGCATCATTGTACCCGCCGGGGACGGCATCGGCTGGCACTTTTCCTTTGTATTCTACCCACATGGTAGAATTCGGCGGTGCGACCAGAACCTCGAACCCTTGGTTAAATGAATATTCCTTGCCGCCCCAGCCGATGTTACAAATACCGCCGGGAAGAATTTTGCCGGGATGAATCCCGTCTTTGAAGGGAACGCGCCCGACGTACAGTGGCTTTCCATTTTCAGTTCCGCCAACGACGGCGTCGGCAGGAATTGTCCCCGTATAAGCCACCCACTTCTGTGGATAAACGCTTACAGTGAAAACCAACGCCAAAAACAATCCTGATGACCGAATGAAATTCATAACTCTCCTCCTGATTTTAATGAATGAAATTGGGAAAAGTATTCAACAGATGAAATTTAGAAATGAATCTGCCTGTCAACAGTTTAAAAAAATCAGAAACCAACTTCCGGGTCGTAGAAGCTTATCTCTCGCTCATTGATGAGCCAATGGATGGAATAAAATGGTAAGAGCAAGGTCAAAATCAATAACGCTAATGTTTGATGTAAAAGCAAGATTTTATTTCATGCCATGCTTACAACGTACTTTGAAACACAACTCTTACCCACTCATCATTCCAAAACATGACAAAAATCATGTTTCCCTCTGAAGTAGGTCATTGGAAAAGTATAGCCATCCTCTTATTTTTTTAAGGACTTAAATAACGATTCGCATGGATTCACGGACGAAGGCCACACGTCCAACAATGAACGCTATGAGTGACAGTAAACAAAGCGAAGTGACATCTTTTATCCAAACTAAAAGCTTTAAAATCGCTGAAAAAGGCGCGTCTGTTGCGTGTTACCACTGCGGCGAACATTGCGATGACACGACGATCGCCGCCGGCGATAAAGTCTTCTGTTGCAACGGATGCCGGTGGGTGTATCAACTGCTTGCCGACAACGACATGACTGATTATTACGCGTTTACCGAAGAAGGGCGAATTACTCCGGCCGCGTCGAAAGACGTTCGATTCGAATATTTGGACAATCCCGTCATTCAGGAAAAAATCATACAATTCCGCCAAAACAACATCGCTCGCGTCACACTTTTTCTACCGCAAATTCATTGCAGCGCTTGCATCTGGCTTTTGGAAAATTTGGGCAAACTCGACCGCGGCGTACTGAATGCGCAGGTAAATTTTTTACGCAAGGAAGCGGCAATTACGTTCGACGAAACTAAAACGTCACTGCGCGCCGTGGCCGAATTACTCGCCGCCATTGGATATACTCCGGATTTTTCTCAAACCGAAGCCGGTCGCCCCCGGCACATGGTCGTTGAACGTTCGCTGTATATCAAGCTCGGCATCGCCGCATTTTGTTTCGGCAACATCATGCTGATCGCGTTGCCGGAATATTTGTCCGGCGGAACATTGGACGCCGATTTCCGCACATTTTTCGGTTATCTCAGTATCGCGCTCAGCGTGCCGGCGCTTTACAGCGTGAGCGATTATTTCAAGTCGGCGGCGACGAGCATTCGGCAAAAAATTATCACGATGGACGTTCCGATTGCCATCGGCATTTCAACGCTGATCCTGCGCAGTATTTATGAAATTATCACCGCCACTGGCTCCGGTTACCTGGATTCACTTGCCGGCCTCGCATTTTTTTTATTGCTCGGAAAAGTTTTCCAGAAAAAAACATTCCACTCGTTGTCGTTCGAACGCGATTACCGTTCGTACTTTCCTATCGCTGTAATCCGTAAAGAAGGTTCGCAAGAAAAAAATATTCCGATCGAAGACATTCGGATTGGCGATCAGTTGCTCATACGCCATCACGAACTCATTCCTTCCGACAGTGTTTTATTAAGCGATGAAGCGTTGATCGATTATAGCTTTGTCACAGGCGAATCCGCGCCGGTGCGCGTTGCTAAAAACGAGCGGCTGTACGCGGGCGGCAAACAAACCGGCGGTTTGATCGAAATCGAAGTCGTCAAGGACGTGTCGCAAAGTTATCTCACGCAGTTATGGAATCAGGACGTGTTCGTCCGTCACTCGAGCCGCATCACGACGATTTCTGAAAAAGTCGCGCATTATTTCACGCTCAGTATATTTGCGATTGCATCGTTCACCGCAATTTTCTGGTTGATTTACGAACCTTCGTTAGCGGCAAACGTTTTCACGTCCGTACTCATCGTGTCGTGCGGATGCGGACTGCCGCTGTCCGTGCCGTTTACTTTCGGCACCACGCTGCGCGTTTTTGCATCTAATAAATTTTTTCTGAAAAACGAAAAGGTCGTCGAGCGCCTTGCAGTCATCGACACGATTGTATTCGACAAAACCGGCACCTTGACACTGGCGCAAACCGGTACGCTGAGATATGAAGGCGCCTCATTGACTGAAGAAGCGCAATCATTGATCAAATCGCTTGCCCGCCAATCCACGCATCCGATGAGCCGTCGGATTTTTGAATCGCTGGCGGAAGCGGAATTACAGCCGGTTGAAAATTTCGTTGAAGTACAAGGCGGCGGAGTACAAGCCACTATTCAAAATAAATTAATACAAATCGGATCCTATCGCTGGATCAACGGCGGTGATGGAATTAAATCGCTCGCGACTGAGACGGGAACGCGCGTGTTCGTGGCCATCGATCGTGCCGTCAAAGGTTGGTTTGCCATCGGCTCGGAATACCGGCAAGGCGTGAAAGAATTAGCCGAGTCGCTTCCTTCATCGATGAAAGTTGCCATTCTTTCCGGAGACAACGACCGTGAAAAACATTCGTTGCAGGAATTATTCGGAACGCGCGCCGAAATGCGGTTTGATCAATTGCCGATCGATAAATTGAATTACGTTCGCCAATTGCAAACCGCCGGGCAACACGTCATGATGATCGGCGACGGCCTCAACGATGCGGGCGCGTTGAAACAGAGCGACGTCGGGATTGCCATCACGGAAAATACGGCGTCGTTTACGCCGAGCAGCGACGCGATTATGGAAACGAGCCAATTGAAAACACTGCCTCGTTTTATCGCGTTCGCCAAACGCAGTAAAAAAATTGTCTATGCCGCGTTTGCGCTCACGCTGACTTATAATTTTATCGCGTTAAGTTTTGCCGTGCAAGGTTTGCTCGCGCCGGTAATTGCGGCCGTCATCATGCCGATCAGCGCTATTTCCGTCGTCAGTTTCACCGTACTGGCCGTAACGTGGTCTGCGAAAAAAATAAAACTGAATCCGATGAATACTGTGGAATCGGCTGTGATCAATCATGCGGATTAAAATAATGCTTGTTCTCTTCCCTCGACTCCGCACAGGGAGCGAACCTGCAATAAGGAGTTAATTCAAAAAATTTATGAGCGTCATTATCGTACTCATCGCCGTCAGTCTTACCGTCGCCACGGGATTTCTCATTGCATTTTTGTGGGCGGTCAGGAACGGGCAATTTGAAGACACGTACGCTCCCTCAGTACGCATACTCATGGATGAAAAAAATAAACCCTCTTCCCCATCACATTCCAATACGGAGAAGGAGAAATAACGTATGGAGAAAGAATCCGTCGCCCGTGACGTACAGGTCGCGGGTAATCTGCAAACGTTCAGTTACGACAATAACATCGTCCGTCTCTTCACGATCGCAACAATCGTATGGGGCGCCGTCGGGATGTTGGTCGGGCTGATCATTGCCGTTCAATTGTATTTGCCGGAACTGAATTTCGGCATCCCGTACATCACGTTCAGCCGCCTTCGCCCGCTGCACACTAATGCCGTGATTTTTGCTTTTGTCGGCAACGGCATTTTTATGGGATTATATTATTCTCTGCAGCGCCTGTGCAAAGCGCGGATGTTCAATGACACGCTGAGCCACATTCATTTCTGGGGCTGGCAATTGATCATCGTCGCGGCCGCAGTCACGCTTCCGCTCGGCATCACAACGAGCAAAGAATATGCGGAACTTGAATGGCCGATCGACGTGGCCATTGCGCTTGTGTGGATCGTTTTCGGCATTAACATGTTCGGCACGATCATCAAACGCCGCGAACGTCACATGTATGTTGCGATTTGGTTTTACATCGCAAGCATTGTGGCGGTGGCCATTTTGCACATCTTCAATAGCCTCGCTATCCCCGCCGGACCCCTGAAGAGTTATTCGGTATATGCCGGTGTTCAGGATGCGTTCATGCAATGGTGGTACGGTCACAATGCAGTCGCCTTCTTTTTAACCACCCCGTTTTTGGGTCTCATGTATTATTTTCTTCCGAAAGCGGCCAATCGACCGGTATTTTCTTATCGATTGTCAATCTTACATTTCTGGTCGCTGGTGTTTGTCTACATCTGGGCCGGCCCGCACCACCTTCATTACACATCTCTTCCTGAATGGGCATCGACTCTCGGTATGCTGTTTAGCGTGATGTTGTGGATGCCTTCATGGGGTGGGATGATCAACGGGCTGTTTACCTTACGTGGGGCGTGGAACAAAGTTGCTGAAGATCCGGTCTTAAAGTTTTTTGTAGTAGGTGTGACGTTTTACGGAATGAGCACCTTTGAAGGCCCCATGCTGTCCATCAAAAGCATCAACGCCCTTTCGCATTACACCGACTGGACCATTGCACATGTACACAGCGGTGCGTTGGGATGGAACGGCTTCATGACCTTCGGGATGCTCTATTGGTTGGCTCCTCGGCTATTTCAAACCCAACTGTGGAGCAAAAAACTGTGTGAAATCCACTTTTGGATCGGCACTATCGGCATTTTGGCCTACATCGTATCCATGTACACCGCCGGCGTTACCCAGGGGTTGATGTGGCGGGCATTCGACGAAACCGGGCGCCTGGCGTATCCCGACTTCGTCGAAACGGTGATGCAGTTGATGCCGATGTACTGGGTGCGGGTTGTGGGCGGAACCTTGTTTCTGACCGGAATCATTCTTGGTGGGTTCAACATTTTGATGACCTGGACAACCCGGCCGAAGACCTACGAAGACGAAGTGCATCAAGCAGCCGCGCTGGAGCCGAATTATGTTGGTCCGGTTCCGCCAAAAAGCAGACTAGAAGAAGAAGGTGCGCCTGTTGCTCACATAGCATACAAAATTGGTTATTTTGTGGAGGCAAACTGGCACCGGGTATGGGAACGACGACCATTTAAATTTACCGTTTGGGTGGCAATAAGCGTCGCCGTTGCCTCCTTGTTTGAGATCATTCCGACGTTTTTAATACGGTCCAATGTGCCCACCATTACAAGTGTTCAACCCTATACTCCCCTCGAGTTGGCGGGCCGAGATATCTACATCGCAGAAGGCTGTTACAACTGCCATTCTCAGATGGTGCGACCATTTCGTGCTGAAACCGAACGATATGGCGAGTACAGCAAACCCGGTGAGTTTGTATACGATCACCCGTTCCAATGGGGTTCGCGGCGTATTGGACCCGATCTACATCGTGTCGGAGGTAAATATCCTCATCTGTGGCATGTCGACCACATGAAAGACCCGAGGCAGGTCGTTGAGCAGTCCATCATGCCTCCTTACCCGTGGTTACTTGAAGATGACTTGGACTTCGGCAGCATTCAGGCACGCGTTGATGCCATGGTTATGCTGGGTGTTCCGTATGGTGACGCCGTCAATCAGGCGGAACAACTCGCTCACGAACAGGCTCAGACGATTGGTAAAGAGATCGCAGCTCAAGGGGGACCCGCGGGTCTTGAAACCAAAAAAATCGTCGCGCTGATTGCTTATTTACAACGGCTTGGAACCGACATCAAAAACGCACCTCCGGAAGTTGTGCCGGCGGGAACGGTCGCTCAGAGTTTGTGAAAAAATATGGGCGCAGGCTGTGGGTGTGGATTTGGCGGCGGATTGGACTCGAAAAACCCGAGTCATATCGGGAATATGGCGCAGGGTTTTTCGGAACCAAGCCGACCCAAAGCCACCGCCCAGAGGCCGCGCAGCTATTTTTTCACAAACT
>JABWBZ010000003.1 GCA_013359335.1 bacterium | reverse complement strand
AGCGTCTCCATATCCCACGGTTTACTCATGTATCTGAAAATCTCACCCTGATTGACCGATTCGATCAGCGCATTCATGTCCGAATATCCCGTCATGATAATCCGGACGATATCGGGATGCGTTTCGCGGACTTTTTTTAGAAATTCCGATCCCGTCATTTCCGGCATACGTTGATCCGAAAGAATGACCTTGACGGAATCCAATTTCGACAGCGCATCTTTTGCCTTTGACGCTGTGATGATCTCATAATCGTCTTCAAGCGTCTTTTTCAGGATTTTCAGAATTTCGACTTCGTCATCGACAATCAGGATTTTTGGTTTCCGGTTTTCCGGCATAACTTCCTCAAACTTATCAGCCACGTGCAAAGCAGGGTAATCACCGAACAGTGTATTTATTTTTGAAACTAAAATCAATGATAATTCGGGGAATAACCCATATTCTACCTGAAAAACCATTTGACTTTCAAAACTGCAGTGTCTATTTTACCGCTGTTTATTTTTCGACGCCTTACGCAATCCTTTCGTAAGCGATACACAAACACCTGTCAATTCCAAACGATTAAGCTCATCGCACTTTATAACACACATTAAGGAGAACTGCTTATGGCTGATGTTACATCCTCAGCTGGTTCCTCGCCGCGGTATCAACCGTATGTGCCGGCGGATTCGTCGATGAAAGAATTCACGCTGCGCGCGCTCCTGATCGGTTTGATCATGTCGGTCGTTTTAGGCGCCGCGAATGCTTACTTGGGCCTCAAAGCGGGCATGACGATAGCGGCGACGTATCCTGCAGCCGTGATCGGTATGGCTTTGCTCCGCATCATGAAAGGTTCCATTCTCGAAGAAAATTTTGCGCGAACCGTCGGCTCGATCGGCGAATCGGTCGCTGCCGGCGCGATTTTTACCATTCCTGCATTTTATATTGCCGGAATATGGACGGAATTCGCCACGACCGGCCATTATCTTGAATCGACAGCGATCATGCTCGCCGGCGGCGTACTCGGCATCATGTTCGTCGCCTTATTGCGGCGCGTGATGGTCGAAGACGTGGAACTCCCGTTTCCGGAATCCGTCGCGGCGTCGGAAATTCATAAAGCCGGACGTTCCGGCGGAACCGGCGCGAAGTTCCTTTTCTCAGCGATGGGGCTTGGCGCATTGATCCAGTCTCTCGGTCAATTCAAATTTTTTGCAACAACCTGGGAAAAATGGATTTCATTTTCCAAAGCGGCCATTAATCTCCGCGGAAGCGGAACGCCGGCAGCCGAAGGCGGTATGCTGTTGAGTTCTCCCGGCGTTAGCCCTGCGTATATCGGCGTGGGTTATATTATCGGGCCGAAACTCGCGTCGCTCAATTTCAGCGGCGGCCTTTTGGCGTGGGGACTTTTCGTGCCGATCATTACCTATTTTCTCGCGCCATCTTTGCTTCCGACGTTAGTGCCCCAAGGCGGAACGGCCGATGAAGGCACATGGGTCGCATTGGCAACCAACGTCTGGCGTTATATCGTACGCCCGATGGCGATCGGCGGCATGTTGGTTAGCGCCGCATTTACGTTGTTTCGTATGCGCAAAAGTCTATTGACGGGCATCCGCCGCTCAATCGGCGACGTCAAAAAAGCCGCGACCGGTGAACACGTTACGATCCGTACCGAAAAAGATCTGAGTTTTCAATGGATCATGGGCGGTATTTTGGCTTCAGCCGTTGCAACCTTTTTCATTTATAATTATTTCTCCGGCAATGTCGTGGCCGCTTTAGTGGCGACGATCGTGATGATCATTGCCGGATTTTTCTTTGCCGCCGTTTCAGGATATCTCGTCGGCATCATCGGTTCGAGCAATAACCCGATTTCAGGATTAACGTTGTCGACGCTGCTCGTGGCTGCTTTACTGATGGTTGCGCTTGGGATGTCGGGACAAACCGGCATTGCCGCCGTGCTCGGCGTGGCCGCCGTCGTGTGCGTGTCGTCAGCCGTCGCCGGCGAAATGCTTCAGGATCTTAAAGTCGGTCATATCCTCGGCGGTACGCCCTGGAGAATGCAAATCGGCGACCTTATCGGCGTTGCCTTAGCCGCTTCCGTAATGTTTCTCCCGCTCGTCGTGTTGCATCAAGGCGATATTTTATCGGGCGGAACCGGTTTTGGCGGTAAAAATCTTTCGGCGCCGCAAGCCAGTTTAATGGCGCTGTTATCGCAAGGTATCGTCGGCGGTCAAATGGCGTGGCCATTGATCATCGTCGGCATGCTGCTGGGTATCGGTTTTATCCTGATGCAGGTGAAAAGCCCGATGCTCGTCTGCGTCGGCATGTATCTGCCTTTGGAAACCACGTTCGCCATTTTTATCGGCGGCGTGATCAAAGGTATCGTGGAACGCGTCAATGAGAAGAAACAACATAACGCCGCGCAAAAAGCGCGCGTTGAGAATATCGGCGTACTGCTCGCCGCCGGTCTGATCGCAGGCGAAGCCTTGGTAGGATTGCTGTTCGCAACGCTCGCGTTTACGGAAACGCCTTTGTTTAGCATTTTCGAACATCCGTCGTTCTATATCAGCCTGTTGGTATTTGCCCTGATCGCGTACGTTCTGATTCAGATCCCGATCAAGAACGCCGGTAAACCGGATGAACCGGCTCCACCGTCGGCAGTGATGTAATATGCCCGCAAAAACCAAATTCTATGAAGATCCTTCGTTCCTGCAATTGTGTCCGGAACGAAGGGTCGAATGGGAAAAACGGGACGAACAGTTGGTTACGCTGATCGTGCCTAAATTCAAAAGCGAGTTTACGGTCAAGTGGCTGGTCCCGATGTTGGCAAAGCCGAACTTCAAAGTAAAACTTGAAACCAACGGCAGTTTTGTCTGGCTTCAGTGTGACGGACAAACAACCATTGAAACGATTGTCCAAAGAATGCATGAACGTACCGGCGATTCCATTGAATCGTTACGCGAGCGTGTCGGCTCATTTATCGCTAAATTGGAAAAAGACGGTTTTCTCAGTCTTTCGAAAGCATTACAACTGAATTCCTGAAATTTACCGAATGTGAAAGGATTGACTATGGACTCGGCTATTCAAGGATTAAAACCTGAAATCGTTTGGAAATATTTTGCTGAAATTGCAAAAATTCCTCGCCCGTCAAAACACGAAGAAGCCATGATTCGTTACGTGATGGACGTTGCCAAACAGCTTGGCTTGCCTTCCAAAAAAGACAAATCGGGCAACGTGGTTGTAAAAAAACCGGCTTCGCCCGGGCGCGAAAATGTTCCGATGATAGCCTTGCAGGGACACCTCGACATGGTCACTGAAAAGAACAAAGACAAAACGCATGATTTCTTCAAAGACCCGATTGAATTGGTCCGTAAAGGCAACGTGATCATGGCCAACGGTACGACGCTGGGCGCGGATAACGGCATCGCCGTGGCGACGAATCTGGCCATCATGGAAGATCGTTCGCTCGAACACGGCCCGCTGGAATTTTTGTTTACGGTCGACGAGGAAACCGGTTTAACCGGCGCGACCAATCTTGATCCGAACCTTCTTGAAAGCAAGACGATGCTGAATCTCGACTCGGAAGAAGAAGGCGCGTTGTACGTCGGATGTTCCGGGGGCCGCAATACCATCGGCACGTGGAAAGTGGTCGCCGAACGCATTCCGAAAAATCACACGCCGGCGTTGCTGCAAGTACGCGGACTACGCGGCGGACACTCCGGCCTTGAAATCGACAAAGGCCGCGGCAATTCGCTGAAAATCATGAACCGGATTTTGATGGAATTCGATAAAATGGACGTGCGTATCGCGTCGATGGAAGGCGGCAATAAAAGCAATGCTATTCCCCGCGAAGCGGAAGCGGTGGTGTTCATTCCCTCCAAAAAATTTGCGAAAGCCATCGAAGTTGTCAAAAATTTCGAAACAACGATCAAAGCGGAAATTAAAACCGTCGATCCCGATCTCGAAATTAGCCTGACGGAAACCAAAGTCAAAAAAACCGTCAAGGTTTTCAAGAAGCCTTTGCAACAAAAAATTCTTCAAACGATCAGCGCCTTGCCGCACGGCGTGACAAAAATGAGCGCCGATATTCCGGGTTTGGTCGAAACGTCCACCAACGTCGCCGTTTTGGAAACCAAGAAAAACGCCGTCGTATTGACGACCAGCCAGCGCAGTTCCGTGGCGTCCGAAATTCTGGAAATCCTGCAAACGCATGCGTCGATCTTTGTGATGGGCGGCGCGGCTTTCAAACACACCGACGGTTATCCCGGCTGGAAACCGAATTTAGATTCCCCGATTTTAAAAACGGCCGTACAGACTTACAAAAATCTGTACGGAAAAGAACCGGCCGTCAAAGCCATTCACGCCGGACTGGAATGCGGTATTATCGGTGAAAAATATCCCGGCATGGACATGCTGTCCTTCGGCCCGACGCTCGAAGGCGTGCATTCGCCGGATGAAAAAATTTACATCGACACCGTCGATAAATTCTGGAACTTCCTGCTGGCCATTCTGAAAAATGTCAACTGAACCGGGCAGCGATGGCACATCGATGACGCCGACAGACGGGTAATTGCTGATCGATGAAAACGATTTATCATTCTTGTATAATTAAAGGGGCTGTCTAAAAATCTACCAAAGGTCATTTTGAGTCCCGGTTTATCGGGGCGAGAAATCTGTAAACGATTTCGTTCAGCATGACTTTGGAGATACTTTTAGACAGCCTTTTTTTATTTCTGCAAATTTTAAAAGCTTTTTATCATTTTAATCAGTAAAATTACGCGGCTTTTTTGAATTCTGACTCTGCAACTAATTAAACTCCTGTCCGTAGGACGGACTCTAATTGATTCGAGTTACTTTGCAAGGAATTTTATCCATGACAACTCCTCTTGACACACGCACGGAACCTCCCAAAATTTTCCGCTGGATCGTTTTATTATTCGCCAGTCTTTCGATGTTCGGCAATTATTATATCTACGACAGCATCAATCCTCTCGTCGATATTTTTATTCAGCAGCTTGGTTTTACCAATGAAAACGTCGGGTGGCTGAACTCCAGTTACAGCATCGCGGCCGTTTTGACTTTGATCATCGGCGGCATTGTCGTCGATCGCATCGGCACCAAAAAATCGATGTTTGTTTTTTCCGCTTTGTGTCTCGTGGGCGCCGCGTTGATGGTCTTTGAAGGTAACTTTTGGCTGATGATTGCCGGACGGACGATCCTGGGACTCGGCGCGGAATCGTTGATCGTGGCGGTCACGACGGCATTGGCGAAGTGGTTTAAAGGCAAGGAACTCAGTTTTGCATTCGGAATCAATCTGACGATAGCCCGGCTTGCTTCGGTGGCCGCGGACAATTCGCCGTCGTGGGCATCGTGGGCGTTTTATCCCGGCGGCACGCACGCCGATCCGAGCTGGCGCGGCCCTTTGATGATCGCCGTCGGCGCGGGCGTGATATGCGTCGCCGCTTCGATGGTCTACTGGTGGCTGGAAAACGTCGCTGAAAAACGCTACACGCTGGGCGCGGCCGGCCAGACGGATAAACTGGAATTCAGTTCGATGTTCAAATTCGGCAAGTCGTATTGGCTTATTGTCGGCTTATGTTTTACGTTTTATTCCGCGATTTTTCCCTTCCGCACGTTTGCAATCAAGTTTTTTATGGACACACATTTTATCGGCGTCGAGGAAGAATTGGCGCGCAGTTCCGCCGGATTTTTTAACAGTTTACTACCCATGTCGGCGATGTTCGTCACGCCGTTGTTCGGATTGATTGCCGATAAATTCGGTAAACGCGCGCTTCTGATGATGTTCGGCTCGCTGCTGCTCGTGCCGGTGTATCTGATCATGGCTTACACAGGAATTACTTTGTGGCTGCCGGTGACAATGATGGGCATTGCGTTTTCATTGATTCCGGCGGTGATGTGGCCGTCGGTGGCGTATATCGTCGAGGAAAAACGGCTGGGAACGGCGTACGCGCTGATGACGCTGATTCAACAAATCGGATTTTTTGCATTCAATCTCGCTATCGGTATGGCCAACGATTTTTCTAAAGCCGATTCGACTAATCCGCAAGGATATGCTTTGGGCATGTGGCTGTTTTCGACGCTTGGATTTTTGGGATTATTGTTCGCCTTCCTGCTTCGCAAAAACGAAACCGGCCCGAACGCGCATGGATTGGAAACCATTACGATGAAGTAAATTTCAATCATAGATAGGATCGAGGTCACGTCGTCCGAATTAAAATCGGTAGGATATGATCCCAATCTCGGCATACTGGAAGTCGAATTCCGAAACGGGGGAATTTATCGGTATTTGGACGTACCTCAATATCACTACGACAGCCTGCTCACCGCCGAATCGCTCGGAAAATATTTCAACGCTAACATCCACACGCATTACCGTTATTCCCGCTTAAGTTAAGCTAAAAACGTTCCCATCCTGCAGGGTTAGTAAGTGGAAAACATAAAAATTGTGTATTTTTTTTGGGAGACGCCTTGCGGCCTGAGAATGAATTTGGCTGAAAGAATGTAGAAACACCGTTTCGTTCAGCGCCTGCACCCCACTTCCTCGGCATCGCTCGGGACAAACCTGTTTCACTCCATCGAACCCCACCCTTTACCCTCCCCTCGAAGGGAGGGTGCAGGAAGGTTATGTTCCCTCCCCTCGAAGGGAGGGCAGGGAGGGGTCGATATTTAATTTGACTTTGAAGGGCGGCGTACCGTACTTTTCAAATGTCCGGTAAACTTTTCTATCAGATTAATCGGACGATTCTCTATGAAGTCTTTGCTGATTCTGCATAAATTCAAACAGCACAAAAACTCATAATCTAAATCAGTTTAGAGAGGCTAAATGGCTTGGAACGATAACTTAGATGGTTCGGCGATTGCAATTGCTTCAAGCCTAGCACATCGATTACGAGTTATGGCTGGGCCCGGTACTGGAAAATCCTTTGCTATGAAAAGAAGAGTAGCTCGCTTACTTGAAGAAGCCCATGTAGATCCAAAGCGTATCCTTGCTGTTACTTTTACAAGGGTCGCGGCTGATAGCCTCGTTTCAGATTTAAAGGAATTAGGAATAAAAAACAGTGACTTAATCAGAGCTGAAACCCTGCACAGCTTTTGTTTTTCAGTGTTATCACAAAATGAAGTTTTAATACGTTTAGGCAGGAAGACAAGAACACTCATAACGTATGTTGACAAAAAAGTACTACAATTTGAAGCTAAACCACTTTTGTTTGATTTATCGTCTAATTTTGGAGGTCAAAAAGAAAAAAGCCGAAAAATTGGTGAATTTGAAGCTGCATGGGCTAAGCTACAATCAGACATTCCAGGATGGCCTGTCGAACCAATAGACAAACAATTTCAAAGAGAATTTTTAGATTGGCACTTGTTTCACTACTCTATGACAATTGGCGAAGTCGTTCCACAAACTCTTCAGTATTTTAGAATCAACCCATTAGTGCCAGAATTGACAATGTTTGATCACGTAATTGTAGATGAATACCAAGACTTGAATCGTGCTGAACAAGAATTAATTGACCTTTTAAGCTCAAATGCTTCGTTGTTAATCGTAGGAGATGAAGATCAATCGATTTATAAATTTCGCTATGCTCACCCGGAAGGTATTATCGAATTTTCTGATCGACATGAAGTAGAAGACCATGCTTTAGTGGAGTGTCGAAGATGTTCAAAATTGAACGTGCGCTTAGCAAATTATTTTATTCAACAAAATCACCCTGACAATAAAAATAGACTAATAGAGAAACACTCAAATCCAAATGGCGAAATTTGTATTGTTCAGTGGAATGATCGTCGTGAACAAGCTACACATCTTGCCGAATATGTTTCTTATTTGCTTCAAGCAAGAAATTATGAACCTGGCGACATTTTGATCATTAGCCCAAGGCGCCGTTTGGGTTATGAAATTCGTGATGAAATTAAGAAAAGAAATATTGCAGTTCACAGTTTTTATGATGAAGAGCCATTAAAAAGTCTTCGCGCGCAAGAATCATATTCCTTACTTTCTTTATTTATAAATATCAACGATCGTGTTTCATTGCGTTTCCTGCTTGGTTCAGAAAGTAAAGATTTTTTTAGTAATGAATATAGAACTTTACGCCAGTACTGCGTTGCGAATCAAGTCGATCCATCAACCGTTCTAAATCAATTAGTAAACGGTACTTTGCAACTACCTAATATGAACAACATATGTAATAGATATTTACGGATCATCAACCACTTGCAGGAATTACGCGACAAAGATTTATCATCAATAGTTGATACTCTTTTTCCACAGAATGAAGACCAGAATTACCAGAGAAGGCAGAATACGTTCGTGTGATGAGTTTACACAAATCTAAAGGCTTGACCAGCAAAGTTACGATTGTTGCAGGTTGCATACAAGGATTGATACCTATGATTGATGATACCGCTGACTTACTTGAGCAGCGCAGGTTGTTTTATGTTGCAATTACTAGAGCCAAAGAAATTCTATTATTGTCGTCTTTTCAAAAAATAGAACGAGACTTGGCTCATAATATTGGAGCAAAAATTATAGGTAGAGGAGGTGCGTATGGTGACACTATTTCAAGTGAATTTCTAGGCCAATTAGGACCAGAAACTCCCACCATGATGAAGGGCCTCGACTGGAAGAATAATGGCTATAAACTAGAATGATAGAATCTTTTAACGTTACAACTTCCGTAAATCAATTTCCAATGATGTTGTGGATGTTGTGAAACCTCCATCACCACCGGTTCTTTCAGTTGATCCATGCCGAAGATTTTGGCGTTTGCCAACCTCATCCTCTCGGCTTCGCTCGAGGTAGGCCCTTCTCCTTTGAAAGGAGAAGGGAACCGTCGTACGTAAAATTTTCCCGTAGATCGGTTTCCCTCTCCTTGAAAGGAGAGGGAACAAGGGTGAGGTTGGAATCCCGAACTACAACCTCACTTTCACCACACCGGTTTTCTCAAAAACTAAAAAGCCCCGATCATGGATCGAGGCTTTTTCATGGGAATTTAAAAAATCACTACGAAATAATAATATCGATAATACGGTCTTTATTCAGATCGAAATGTTTTTCCAATTTCGCGCCGTTTTCTTCATATTCGATCGCAAAGAGTTTGTTGTATTCGTCTTTGAGCGTGATGGCGCCGGTTTTGGAAACGCCTTTGCCTTTGTAATCGTCGTAATACGAAACGGAAACGACGTCGCCGTGATCGAGCGCTTCGAGCAATTCGATGATCGTATCGACTTCCATATAACTTTCAGTTTGATTTTCATCGAGATCGATGCTGATGGCAATACGTTTGATGCCCGCAATATCGCCTGAAGAGACGTCGAATTCAATGGCGTCGCCCGTACCTTCTTCTACCATTGCAAAAGAGTGAAATTCTGTTCCGACATGCGTCACGCGCCCGGCAACCGGACTGATGGAGCCGTCCCAATTGATACGTTCCACCGTGACACCATCATTGACGGACAATGTTTTAATAACCTCGACGACCGCTTCTTCATCCAGAGCGCCTTCCTTTTTCTTCTTCTTTCCAAACATCAGATAGTAATCCTTATTTAGTTTTCATATTAATTGACTTCGTCGGGCGCGGGTTCGCCTTTCGCTTCGGTGAATTCCAGTTCATTGTCCCGCAGTTTGACTTCGATGTGCGCTCCGTCGGTAAACACGCCCTTGAGCAATTGCTCGGCCACCGGGTCTTCGAGATATTTTTGTATAGCCCGGCGTAATGGCCGCGCGCCGTAAACCGGATCGAATCCTTTTTCGGCGATGAATTCCTTCGCTTGCTTCGTTAGCGTCACTACGATGTTGCGTTCTTTTAGTTTCTTGTCCACTTCCGCCATCGAGACGTCAATGATCCGCAAAACATCTTCTTTGCTCAGCGCGCGGAACACGATCACTTCATCGATCCGGTTGAGAAATTCCGGATTGAAAAGTTTTTTCGTCGCTTCCTCCACTTTCGATTTCATGCGCGTGTGTTCGTCTTCCGCGTCATTTTTGGCGGAGAAACCGAACGCCGAACTCTTACTCATATCGCGCGCGCCGATATTGGACGTCATGATGACCACAACGTTTTTGAAACTGACTTTACGGCCAAGGCTGTCGGTAAGAATACCGTCGTCCAAAACCTGCAATAGAATATTAAATACATCCGGATGCGCTTTTTCAATTTCATCGAGCAATACGACGCTGTACGGTTTGCGCCGGATTTTTTCGGTCAACTGGCCGCCTTCTTCATACCCGACATAACCCGGAGGGGGTCCAACGAGCCGGCTGACGGAAAATTTTTCCATATATTCCGACATATCGATCCGCACCAGCGCTTCAGCGCTTTCAAAAAGATAGTTGGCCAGTTCTTTTGCAAATTGCGTTTTGCCGACGCCGGTCGGGCCTAAGAAAATAAACGAACCGATGGGACGATTGGGATCTTTTAAACCGGCGCGTGTCCGGCGAATCGCCCGCGTCACGGCTTTGATGGCTTCATCCTGGCCGATGATCCGTTTACGCAGCACTTCTTCCATCTGGAGCAGTTTTTCAGACTCCGACTGGGCCACACGATTGACCGGAATGCCCGTCATCATCGACACGACGTGCGCAATCTCCTGCTCGCCGACCGTTACGGTTTGATTGTCTTCGCGTTTTTCCCATTCTTCTTTGGCAACGCGCAATTGTTCATTCAACCGTTTTTCGATATCGCGTAATTCGGCGGCTTTTTCAAATTTTTGATTTTTAATGACGCTGTCTTTTTCCTGGCGCACGCGTTCGATTTCCGTTTCCACGTCGAGAATTTTTTGAGGAACGACGATATTCATGATATGCGAGCGTGAGCCCGATTCATCCATCACATCGATCGCTTTGTCGGGCAGATGACGATCGGTGATATACCGGTCGGATAATTTCACCGCCTGTACGAGAGCTTCGTCCGTGTAGTGAACGTGATGGTGTTCTTCGTACTTATGTTTGATTTGGCGTAAAATTTCAATGGTTTCTTCGACGGTCGGCGGATCGATGATGACTTTCTGGAAGCGGCGTTCGAGCGCGCCGTCTTTTTCGATATATTGGCGATACTCGTCCAAAGTCGTGGCGCCGATACACTGCAATTCACCGCGTGACAACGCGGGTTTGAACATATTCGACGCATCGAGCGAACCGCTGGCTCCGCCGGCTCCGACGATGGTGTGCAATTCGTCGATAAACAAAATCACGTCGTCGGTTTTTTCCAATTCGCTCATGATCGCTTTGACGCGTTCTTCGAATTGTCCGCGGTATTTCGTACCCGCCACCAGCGCTCCGACGTCCAACGTCACGACGCGTTTATTGTGCAGTACGCGCGGAACTTTTTTCTGGATAATGCGCAAAGCAAGCCCTTCCGCGATCGCCGTCTTGCCGACGCCCGGTTCGCCGATCAAAACCGGATTATTCTTTTTCCGGCGTGAGAGAATCTGCGCGACGCGCTCGATTTCCTCCTCGCGGCCGATGATCGGATCGAGTTTCCCTTCCTCGGCATACTGCGTCAGATCGCGGCCAAAGTGATCCAGCGCGGGCGTTTTGCTTTTGCGGGGTTCGGTTTTTTTGTTGGTGGGACTGTTGGGGGTAAATGTACCGCTCATAATGTTCGTCAACTCCCTCTTGATGGTTTCGTATTCAACGTTAAACATCGCCAAGACTTGTGCCGCAAGGCAGTCTTTCTCCTTCACAAGGGATAACAACAAATGTTCTGTACCGATCACATCCGATTTATAATTTTTAGCCTCAAGATAAGTCGATTTGAGAATTTTTTCAGCGCGTTTGGTCAGAGGGGGATTGCCGATAATCGTATTTTCCGTAACCGGCTTGACCATGTCTTCGATCGTGCGTTTTAGTTTTTCAAGATCGATGCCCAGGTTCTTCAGTACTTTGACGGCCACGCCTTCGCCTTCACGAATCAATCCGAGCAGCAAATGTTCCGTGCCGATATAGTCATGCCCGAGACGAATCGCTTCCTCCTGCGACAGTTTGACGACCAATTGAACCCGGCTGGAAAAATTATTTTTCATACAACTCCATTCTGCTGTAAACGCAGTGCAGGTCTCTGAAAAAACGATGACACGATACCGACACTACACTATTACAATACAAAAAAATATAGACAATGCAATGACGATAGTCAAGCAATTTAACCTTGTGAAACATGAAGCGCATGCGATGTTTCGGTAATATTTCTAACGCATTTCCGCCGAAAAAATTCACTTTGAATGCCTATATCGGGTTAAAAACCAGTTGCTTTTATAGCGGGTTCAATTTACCTTTCAGTCCGAAATTCGCATCAAACGTTGAATTTTTACAAGTCACATTAACCGGGAGATTTTGTATGCGCTTTTTTCAAAGCGGATTCTTATGCGGACTACTTTGCCTGGCTTTGAGTATGCAGGTAATGGCTCAGGACGAGGGAAGTTCCGATTCACAAGAAAATAACGGTTTTTCATTCCAAGGACCCTCCGACGGAATGGGCTACAGCCAATTCACGGCGCCGGTCGGTTATACGCGCATCGGCGATCAAAATTTCATCAGCTTGCGTTTACAGCCGGAACTGGCATTCGGTAAATTCGGCGCGGGCCTCGACATTCCGCTGCTTTTCAACACATCGGACGGCAAATTGCGCACGGATGAATACAAAGGCGGCGTCGGGCCTTTGCGTATCATTCGTTACGTGCGATACGGCGTCAAACATAAAGATCCCGTGTACGTACGCGTCGGCGATATTTCCGGATCGTATCTCGGCTACGGCCTCACCATGTACAATTACACCAATGCCGTCAGCTTCGAAAAACGTAAAGTCGGCGTGAACTACGACCTGAATTACGACCTGCGTTTCGGCATCGAGGGCGTTTACAGCGATTTTAACGGATTCAATATTTTCGGCGTGCGCCCGTACGCGCGGCCTTTGAAAACGTCCGACATACCGATCATCAAAACGACGGAAGTCGGCGTCACCTACATTACCGACGGCGATAAAAATATCGAATACGGCGTGACGGAAATCGGCGCGGACATCGGCATGACCGTACTTGAAAGCAAAATGGTGCAAATCGTACCGTATATCGAATACGCCCGGATCATGAAAAATTCCGACCTCAAAAACGATCTGCGCAACAACGCCATTGTCGATGAAGAAGGTAATACAGTCAACCTCCCGTCGGACGCGAAATACGGTGCGGGACAAGGATTGGCCATCGGAACTAACTTCCGTTTTAATTTTGTTGCCGACGTGTTTAACATGGGCGTGAAACTCGAACGCCGTTTTTACAGCGACAATTTCGTGCCGCAGTACTTCGACGCCGTGTACGAAATCAATAAAGACCGCAAGGCAATCGGTTTGATTTCCGCCGAGGGCGTGCAAGGCACGTACGGCGAAATCTTCGCCAACCTGATCAATAAAGTTCAGATCCTCGGCGGCATCTCCATTCCGGACAAATTGAAAAAAACCGACGGAGCCTTTATTCACTTAGGTTTATCGGCGCCCGATCTGATTCCTCAAACCGTGATTTACGGAAGTTACGACAAAGGTTACCTCGACGATCTCGGCGAAGCGTTCAAATTTAATCAGAATTCGATTGCGCACTTAGTCATCGCGTATAAGCTGTATCCATATTTGCTAACAGGTTTTGATTACAAATGGACGTTCGTCAAAACCGATAACGGCTTCAAAGCCAAACGTTATATCACGCCGTTCGTCGGATTGCAATTACAATTGCCTGTCGGCGATCAAAAGAAATAATTGTTTAATAATTTAATAAGGCTGTTCAAGAGGCGTTCAACGGCTTTTTGAATGGCCTTTTTTGTTTTAGTATGATCGACAATAAAAATTTTCCGGTAGCCAACGAACCCTCTGAAAAAATTCAATGGATTGACCGCGGCTGGTATCTTGCGCTCGAATTCGAACTCAGTAATTCACCGAAATTTGAAACCGCGTTGGAACTGGCGAAGCAAAACAAGCTTTTTGTGGAGCTGGTCGACGAGCGCGGCGTGAGTTTGTACCGCACCATTCATTTCAAAGCCGATTTTCCTAAATTCGATCAGTTGTTCAGCATCGTCGGACTTTGGAAAAGTACGAAAATGTATTTCAAAGGCGACGCCATCCGGAAAGAAGATTTTGAAATTTGGTACACGTGTTATAAAACGTATTGGGGCCATCGCAAAACGCTGGGGGAAAACGATTTTTGCGGAACGAGCAAGCTCCATAAATTTCCGGACTTCGCCGGCTGCTACGAACGTAATATTTATCTGCGCTGGCGGGATCCGCTATACGCGCATTATCAATTATCGTCCCGCATGTGGTACAGTTTCGGCAAGCGGCAGCACGGCGTATACGTCGTCGACAAACCCGCGATGGCGGCATTTCTTGAAAAAACCAATGAAGAATACAAAGCGTGCCCATGTTATGGCCACACAGCCATCGAACGCGTACTGCATAAATTACCGAAAGAAATCAATCCCGCCATTCACAAAGATTGGCAATTCAAAGAAGATTTTCTGAAGCTCTCGGCATCGAAAGCCTATTTCAACTACGATATCGCCATTTCCGTCATTCCGGAAATCTGTCCCGTCAACGAGAAAGCCTACGTCAAGTACATGGAACGTATTTTTCGCACGGAATAATGCTACGGTTTCATTTCGACTAATTTGGTGTAAGCGCTGAACGGCGACATTTCAAATTCGATTTTTAAAAACGGATGCGGCGCTTCCGCGGCGATCCAGAATATAAGCCGCGTTTTGCTCGTCGCCAGCCTGCGCGTCAGGATATCGGTTTTTTTGCGCTTGATTTCTTCCTTCATTGGAATGAATTTAAATTCTACCTTAAACGCATCCCACTCACGATCGACCGCCTCGACGGTTTCACGCTGAATAACCTTGGCTTCCACTTTCCACGGCTCTGTTTCCACGTCGAGATTCATCCGGTAAGTTTTTCCAACCTCAAGCGACTCTCTCCTTAGAAAATAAATCATTGAAAAAAAATTGTGCGAGTTTTCCTGAACCGGAATGTCGAAGGATTCCGGAAATTTCCCGCCTTCATAATGCGCCGTATTTTTACCGTGATCGTAGTTCGCCATCAATTCCTGTTTGATGGTTTTTTGCGTAATAAACTTATGATACCGCAGCGGCAACCCGGTCTCCACGTCGACGAACGTTTCGTATTTATTTTCCAACGAATAAAACTGAGAAAAAAAGCTCGTGGTTTTTGAATAGGCTACGATCCGGTAAGCTTTTTTATTGTCGACCTGCACGATTTCCGGAATGGACAACGAAATCGAAACAGCCGAAATGGAAAGATACGTGAGTTTATAATCATTACTTTCACCTACCCATTGCTGGCTAAAAACCGACGAACACAAAAAAAAACCAGCGCAAAGAAACCCGCGAAAAAAAATCAAAAAACACTTCCTTTCTTTATTTTTTATTCTGTTTTTTTCTTTGATAGACACCACTCCGGCCACCTTCTTTGCGAAGCAGGACAATTTCTCCGATTTCAATACCTTTATCGATCGCTTTGCACATATCGTAAATGGTCAAAGCGGCCACGGATACGGCGGTGAGCGCTTCCATTTCCACTCCGGTTTTGTGCGTCGTTGTAGCGCTGGCCTTAAGCCTGACCGACCGCGTTTCGGCGTGCAACGCCAATTCAAGATCGACGTGCGTGAGCGGCACGGGATGGCACAGCGGAATGAGTTCCGATGTTTTTTTGGCGGCCATGATGCCGGCTGTTTTGGCGACAGTCAGAACGTCGCCTTTGGCGATTTGATTGTTTTTCAATTGCCGGAAAGCTTCGCCGGATAAACGAACGACAGCCGATGCGGTCGCTTTGCGGAGCGTGTCCGATTTTTTCGTAACATCGACCATCCGGGCGCGCCCGTAAGCGTCAACGTGCGTTAATTTTTTCAATTTATTTTTCACGTAAAAATCCAAGTTTGTGCTGCAATTGCGCGCGGGCGCGATTGACGCGCGATTTGACCGTACCGAGTGAAAGTTTGGTACGTTGAGCTATTTCCTCGTACGATAAATGTTCAATCTCCCGCAGTTTGATGACTTCACGGTAGCGCGGCGAAAGTTCTTTGATTGCCTGGCGAACCAGATCTTTTTTTACGGAAGAGTCCGTCATCTCATCCGAATTCAGGCGCGTCTCAACCGCTTCGAATTCTTTTTCACCGGTAGCGAGGCTTGAAATCGATTGTTGCCGCTGCCGTTTTCGTTTACGCAATTCGCTTTTGGCAAAATTGCCGGCGACGGTATAAATCCACGTCGAGAATTTAGCGATTTGTTTGTACGCCTGTTTGCTTTTGAAAACTTTGACGAAGGTATCCTGCACGATATCTTCCGCGTCGCTGCGTTCGCCGACGAATTGAAACACATAATTCAAAAGCTGTTCTTTATAACGGCCGACGATCACGTCGAACGCCGCCATATCGCCTTGCTGAAAAAGCCGTATGACGTCTTCGTCGGAAAGTTCCTGATACGACACCATCGCCTGCCTCACGAGATGAGGCGTGCGGATCAGATCTTTCAGATCAATTTTTTTCCGTTCATTCATATCAAAGCCGCGCGGGTCAGTTTAAATAACAACTGATGCATGATAGTATCGTCTTTGACCGAACTGGATTTGATTTCCGAATCGGCCTCGAGTAAAAACGCCATGCATTTGTGAATTTCGGCAACTGAAAATTTTTGCGCCTGAGGCCAGTAATCGTTCTGGAAAAAATTCGGATAAATCCTGAATTGATTCATCAGAACTTTTTCGATTTCCTGCGTTGAACGCCCATTTTCGCGCATTTCGCAGATATTCCACAAGATCATAAATTGCCGGTACATCATCGCGATCATACCGACGGGTTGCTCGCCGTGGCGGATCATATTGGTCATGATGCCTGAGGCTTTCACAAAATCTTTTTGGCCGACCGCCGCGCACAATTCAAACACGTTAAATTGCCTCGACACGCCGATAACGGTCTCGACGTCCTCGTCGTTGATCTCAGGGCGCGTGCCGACGTACGTCGCCAATTTTTCCACTTCGGTTGAAAGTTCGCGCAACGACACATCGACTTTGGACGCCAGCAACATAGCTGCGCGGGCATCGATCGTTTTACCTTTCGATTCGGCAAACGATTCGATCCAGGCCGGAACTTCATTATCCCTGAGTTTTTTTAATTCAACGCAAACGGCTGAATCTTTCAGTTTTTTAAATAAGTTTTGCCGGAAATCCGGCTTGGACGAAATGACGATAAACACAGTCGTATCGAGCGGATGTTCAAAATATTTGGCCAGTGTGTCGCGTCCGTTTTTTTCCAATTGCTCGGCGTCTTTGAGAATGACGACTTTGCGGTCGGCAAGCATGGGAAAACTCATGGCGTTGTTCAGAATATCTTCGGAGCGGGATTCTTTTCCGTAAAAAAGATGCACGTTGAAATCATCTTTATCCGATTTAAAAATTTTCTGAACAATCGCCTGGCTCAGATTGTCGGCCAGGAAAATCTCTTCGCCATAAAAAAAATAAGCGGATTCGATCGATCCTTTTTTAATTTCCTGCAACGCTTTGGCATACGTCCGGCTTTTGTCGTCACGCGCCATTTTTGGTTTTCTCTTTCCGTAATGCAAGCGTGAGACACAGCGCAAATCCGCCCCAATTGAGACCGAGAATTAAAATCATGACCACCATGGATTCAAACGACATACATCCGTTCCTAACTTATTTTTGCAAAATACGCGCCATTATTTTTTTATTGAACATCATCAATACGAGAATGACCAACAGCCATTGAGCAACGCACGTTCCGACGCTGTAAATATTCGTCGGGTCCCACCAGTCGTCTTTGGCATAATCGCTGATGGCTTTGTAAAACCACCAACTGATCATCGCTATAAATTGCAGTGGAATGAGTACCAACATGACGATGTTGTACCATTTTCCGATTTTGAAATCGGCGCCTTCGCCGTTGACCAATTCTGTCCGGAATTTATCGACGCCGTAACGGATGACGGCAAACGCTACGAGCATGCCGCTCACCATCAACCCGATTCCCCACACCCAATCCTGATTTTCAAAAAAATCTGAAGACAGCGCGGAGGGAATTCCGAAAATTACTCCGGCGGCCCCGACGTATATAATGGCGCGCGGCCGCTCCATCCCTGCATCCATAAAATTGCGCACGGCCAATTCAACCATGGAAATCAGCGAACTGAAAGCAGCCATAAACAGTGCAAGAAAAAACAAAATAGCAAAAATAAATCCACCCGGCATTTCACTGAACAGAGCGGGCAGCCATTCAAACGTCAAACCCGTGCTGGCGCGGCCGGATGATTGAAGCAAAGCTGCCGCATCGCCGGGAACCAATGAAAATACCGTTGAAAAAATCACGATGCCGGCAAGCAGCGACGCCGAATTATCGCCGAATCCCACGACGAACGAGTTCAAACCAACGTCTTCTTTTTGTTTCATGTATACGGCATACGTCAGGATCAATCCCCATCCGGCGCCGGTTGACCACGCCGATTGCGTCAGCGCTTCAAGCCAGATTTTATAATCGGCCAGCGCCGCAAAATCGGGATGAAAGAAAAATTCAAGTCCCCCGCGCGCATTCGGCTCAGTCAGCGACCAAACGGCTGAAATAATCATTACGATAAAAATTCCCGGCAACAAAACTTTATTCGCTCTTTCCAAACCCGATGCGATTCCGCGATAAATGATCCAGGCGGCCAATCCCATCGTGATCACGTGAAAAATAATCGGTTGATACGAATCGATAAAGACTGCAAACGTTTGTTTGGATAATTCCGGCGTCATTGAACTAAAACCGCCCAGCAAAGCCACCAGTAAATACTTCAGACACCAGCCCGTGACCACTGAATAATAAAACATGATCGCAAACGTACAAAAGCCTACGAATCCACCCATCCAGCCGTATTTTTCACCGATCAATTTTCCGAAGGCGCCGATGGTTCCTTTACGGGTATGCTTACCGATGGCAAATTCAGCAATCAGAAGCGGAACCGACCAGGTGAATAAAAAAATAATCCAGGCAATCAAAAATTCGCCGCCGCCGTTTTGCGCGGCGATACGTGGAAATCGCCAGATATTGCCGGTACCGACGGCCATACCGAGCGCCGCCAGCAAAAGTCCCCAACGCGATGTAAATGTCTCGTGCGGTTTGTGTGTTTCCATGTACACCCTGATGTGAAATTAAAGCCGATGCCGTTTTATTTAGTTTATTTCTTCAAGTCTTCCAGCATTTTTTTCAAAAGCAGCATATCTTCCCACGCAGGTTTCTTCCAATTCGGGTTGCGGAGAAGCGCAGCGGGGTGGTACGTGACGACGAGCGGAACGCCGTGATAGTCGAATGTTTTTCCGCGCATGGCCGTCATCGATAACGTATTACGCAAGAGGGTATTGGCGGCGGTAAGCCCCAGCGCACAAATGATCTTCGGCTTAATCAACTCAATTTGTGTGATCAGATACGGTTCACACTGTTCGATCTCGTCCGTGTTGGGTTTACGATTGCCCGGTGGGCGGCATTTCAGAATATTGGCGATATAAACGGTTTCACGCGGAATTCCGAGCGAACGTTCTTCCTCGATCATTTTTGTGAGCAGTTGCCCTGCGCGTCCCACGAAAGGCAAACCCTGTTCGTCTTCATCCGCGCCGGGCGCTTCGCCGACGAACATTAAATCTGCTTTGGGATTCCCCGATCCGAAAACGGTTTGCGTTCGCGTTTTGCACAGTTCGCATTTTTTGCATCCGGATACCGTTGCTTTCAATTCTTCAAGCGTCGGCAAAGCATCTATCTTAATGACCGGTTGTTTCATCGCCGATATTTCCTGGGGTTTAAGTGTCATCGTTAACTCGGATGATTTTGGCAGGCTTGCATACTCGACAATCAGTTCGTCGCCATAAAGTTCCCGGTGCCGTTCGATGTATTTTTTCAGATCGGCAAAAATTTCATTAACATTCATGGCTTGAAATCTCAGGCGAGTTTCTTAAATAATGATAGGAATGTGCTGACGCCAATAAACGCGTGAAACTAAAAATAATCGTAAAGACTTTCAAGCGAAAGTTACGATTAAACCATTGAAAAGTTATCGTCATTATGTTATCTTGGATGCGGCATTGAATGTGATCATTCAACACGTATGAACCACAATTACTAACTTATCGACGCATGGCTAAAAAAAATTCTGCTAAAGAATCTTCGGCGACATTTGAAACTTCGCTTCAAAAGCTGGAGTCGATCGTGGAAGCGCTCGAAAGCGGTGACGTCGCGCTAGACGAAACGCTTTTGAAATTCGAAGAGGGCATGAAGCTGGTCGAATTCTGCCACGCAAAACTGGATGAAGCCGAAAAAAAACTTAAAATCCTGATTAAAGATAAAAACGGCAACCTTTCCATCGAAGACGAAAACGTATGAAAAAAATTCAACTCAAACAAATAGCCCACGCGCGCAGCGGCGATAAAGGCGACAGTTCCAACGTCGGACTCATCGCTTATAAAAAAGAATATTACGAATTGATCTGCGAAAAAATCACTCCCGACGCCGTCAAACGGCATTTTAAAAACATTTGCCTCGGCGCCGTCGACCGGTATGAAGTTCCCAATCTCCTGGCGCTGAATTTTATTTTGCACGATTCTTTAGGCGGCGGCGGAACCGAAAGCCTGAAAAACGACGCGCAGGGCAAAACGCACGGCATGGGCATGCTCGAAATGGAAATCGAAGTTCCGGACGATTTTAAAATCTGAGTATCCTATCTCAATCCGTTTTACTCTCGCCATTTTTTTACTGACTCATCCAATTGAAAAAGAAAAAAACATCGGCATCACGCCCCTCGCTCACTGTCAATCGCAAAAAAGAGCACGTCGAGATCAGTCTTGACGAAGACGTCACGCATCAAAACAAATCCACCGGTTTTGAGCGGTACGAATTTATTCACAACGCGCTGCCTGAACTTCATTTGCAGGATATCGATCCGTCCGTTGATTTTTTAGGCCGGCGTTTGAGTATGCCGTTGCTCATTACGGGTATGACGGGCGGATATGACGGGGCGGTGAAAATCAATGCCGGACTGGCGGAAGTGTGCGAGTCGAAAAAAATCGCGATGGGCGTTGGCAGCCAGCGGCAATTGATCGAAGATGAGTCCCAACTCGAAAGTTATCGCATCGCGCGGAAAAAAGCGCCAACGGCTCCGATCATCGGAAATATCGGCGCGGCTCAAGTTATAAAAGGCATCGATGAACGCGGTCTTCGCAAAATGCTGGACATCATCGAAGCCGATGCGCTCGCCGTTCACCTCAACGCGCTCCAGGAAGCCGTGCAATATGAAGGCGATCTTAATTTCAACGGCGTATTGTCCGGGATTGAACAATTGGTTACGCGCCTCGATATCCCGGTCATCGTCAAAGAAACGGGTGCGGGCATTTCGTTCGACGTGGCGCAACGTTTGTACGATGTTGGAGTCAGGTATATCGACGTTTCCGGCGCCGGCGGTACGTCGTGGTCGGCGGTGGAGTCTTTCAGAAAACGGCGAGGCGAAAAATCCGGCCATGTACAACGGCTTGCGCAAAAATTTTGGAATTGGGGAATCCCGACCGCCGACTGTTTGACCGAAACATCCAAAATCACCGGACTTTTTATCATCGCTTCCGGCGGTATTAAAGACGGGATTGATGTGGCCAAATCGATTGCTCTTGGAGCTTCGATGGCCGGAATGGCCCGGCCTTTGTTAAAAAAATTAATGAAAGACGGCGTCAAAGGATTGTCGGACGAAATCGATTTTCTAAAAAAAGAATTATGCCTGGTAATGTTCCTGACCGGATCGAAGACCATCGCATCGTTAAAACAAAAAAAACTTATCCGTCATGACGTGTGAAATTTTTACGTACTACAAAATTGCTCCAGAAAAAGAACCGGAATATGTAGCGGCATCCAACAAGTTGAAATCTTTTTTCATGGAATTTCCAGATTGCATCAGTTACCGGATTTACCGAAGTCTTGATGAGGAAAGAAAACATACGTGGATGGAGTGGGGCGAATTTTCTTCCCGGGAAGATTTTGAAAATATTATCCAACAAGTTCTGGCATCGGATGCGTTAAAACAAACCGCTTTGTGTATCGTTGGCGGAATGGAAGGCCGTAAGACGGAGATATTTACCGAAGCATGACATTTCAAATGATTACCGAAGCTCAACGCGATGACTGGAATGCCTTTGTTTGTAAGGCTCCGCACGCATCGATCCTTCAATCCTTCGAATGGGGTGAAGTTAAAAGCGGCACGTGGCAACCAGTTTATGCGTCCGTGATCGACGACAACGGCCAGTGGCTGGCAGCGGCATTGATACTCAAGCGCGTTTTACCGATGGGATTATCGATTTTTTATATTCCGCGCGGGCCTGTATTTAAAAATAACAACCCCAAACTTACGCAGTTTTTTTTTGAAGCAATTAAAAAATCCGCCAAACAAGAAAAGGTCATCGTTATCAAATGCGATCCGGAAATTCCGGAAACATCCGCCGAGTGGATCGGCGCTTTCAAAAATTCCGGTTTTACGTACAATCCTGAAAATGTTCAGCCGCGTGGAACGATCATTCTGGATATTCAGCCGACTTCCGAAGAATTATTGAAATCCTTTCACCACAAAACGCGCTATAATATTAAATTGGCCGAGAAAAAAGGCGTTATCATTAAAGAAGAAAATTCAATTCAAGGCATCGATCTATTTTACGATCTTTTTAAAGTAACGAGCGAACGCGATCACTTCATGATTCTGCACCGCTCGTACTTCCACCATTTATGGAAAACGCTTGCTCAAAAAAATATGGCAACCGTTTTGGTCGCCTATTTTAACGGCCAACCGCTTGCCGCGATTTTTCAAACGTTGTTTGGGTCACGCATGACGTATCTCTACGGCGCTTCATCCAATGAACATCGCAACCTGATGCCGAATCATTTAATACACTGGCAGGCTATTCTGTGGGCAAAAAACCGGGGTGCAACGACTTACGATTTTTGGGGAATTCCGTCCAATCCTGCGGAGGGCCATCCTTTGTGGGGCGTTTACCGTTTCAAAAAAGGATTTTGTGAAACGGAAACGAAATGGATGGGGACTTATGAATGCATTTTGAACCCGGTAAAATATAAACTTTTTACAACCATCGTTCACAAAGCCAAAACATCTATCCGCTTTTTAAAAACCGGAAAAATCAAAAGTTCCCTGGAAGAGTGATTTTAACAACTCACTTGCAAAACAGTACGATTCTGTTCGTATTCGTTCCTTTTTGATTATTACCTACGCCCCAGATATTGGCGGTTTTGGTAAATTGCTGCTCATTGATCAAAATACCTTCGCATTTGAATCCTGCGTTTTGCCCGAGCGGAACGACGTGTTCGTCAAGCCGGATTTTACCGTTACGTACTTCACCGACTTCAAATGCCACGTACCCGCCTGATTTGGTTATTCTGTAAAGTTCACGGAACACATCCTGCATGATCGATTCCCACTCTTCGACAGAACGTGCCGTCGTGATGCATATCGATTCTGAATTGATTCCATTAAACCAGCATCGCAGCCAATTGTCGCTGGCATATTGAACGACGTCGAGAAACGGCGGCGACGTGACGGTCAATTGAACAGCATTATCGGGGATCGCATCCGTTCTACGGGCATCATTTGTTAGAAAAACCGCATTTTTTCCGATTCGCCGCAATTGTTCACGTTGTTCTTCCGTGACATCGCGCAGGAGGATTCGACTTTTTTTCAGGATAATTTTTTTAGTATCGCGGTAATCGGGTTTCTGTTTTCGTTTGGCGTTGATACGGATTTGATCGGCCGGCGTTACGGCTTGATTGGGCGGCAGCGTGTACACCGAAAAAAAGCCGGACGAATGACCGGTCAGACGATTCGTCGCGACCATACGAATCCACCGGTCGACGTCGTCTTCCCGATGATTTGAAAATCGATTTGCAAAATAATTTTTGTACGAGACGATTTCAGTCATGGTCTTTGGATGAAAAAACATCGAAAGATCGATATCGGCATGCACTTTTTTTTCAAACGAGACTTCACCCAATCGCTCTTCTATTTCGGACAGAGTCGGCGGAAATAACCGCGGTCTCGATAAAATAACGCTCAGGGGGTTAACATCGTTGGCGATAACATGCCGATCGAGCAACGCTGCTTCCAGTGCGGTGGTGCCGCGCCCGCTAAAAGGATCGTAAACCACGTCGCCGGGCTTCGTCAGGGATTCGATAAAAAATTTCGGTAATTGCGGTTTGAAACAGGCGCGGTAAGCGATTTCATGCAGTGAATGGCCTTGACGCTGGCGGGATGTCCAGAACTCGCCGGTAAATTTTGGAAAAGAACCACTACCGAGAATTATCGCATCTTTACTGGAAGAAAAAACTGAATTGTTGAACTTTGAATCGACTTGTGTTGGAGAATCTTTGGCCATGGTTGAGGCGTTACAAACCTTTAATCCTATAAATCTTTCCGTCGAACGAACAAATATAGATTTCATTCGAGCTGTCCACGCCGAACGAAGCGATCGAAAGTCCGGATTCGATCAGAAGCTTATTCGTGGCCACATTGCCAGTCATTTTGATCGTCCAGATTTTTCCGCTTCCAAAATCGCCATACACATAAGCGCCGGCGAGATCGGGTAATTGGCTTCCACGATACACATAGCCGCCGGTCACGGAATATCCTTCGGAACGCGGATAATTCCACACCGGCAGGATCAATCCCGTCGTATCGCACGTGCTGGAATTATAACAGAAAAATCCTTCCATAATATTCCATCCATAATTGCCGCCTTTTCGGATGATATCGATTTCTTCTAACGTGTTTTGTCCGACGTCGCCTGCCCATAAAATACCGGTCTCTGAATCGAAACTAAACCGCCACGGATTGCGCAAACCATAGGCATAAATTTCTTGTTTCACGGAAGTATTGCCGTAAAAAGGATTTTCGGGCGGAATCGTGTAAGGATTATTCGCCGTCGCGCCGTTGACGTTGATACATAGAATCTTTCCGAGCAGCGTCGTCAAATTCTGGCCGTTGCCCCGAGGATCGCCGCCGGAGCCACCATCGCCCGACGCGATATACAAATATCCGTCCGGCCCGAAAGCCAATTGCCCGCCGTTATGATTATTGAATGGTTGTGAAAATTCGAGAATGACGAGCTCGCTTCCGCTGTCGGCCAGATTGGAATCGGTCGTACTAACGGAAAAACGCGAAATCACCGTTCGCTCCGGCTGCGAAGCGGTGTAATTGACGTAAAAATATCCGTTGGTTTTGAAATGCGGATCGAAGGCGAGGCCGAGCAAACCTTCTTCATTGCCGCGATCGTCGACGCGCGCCCGTATATCGAGAAATATTGTTGACGAATCTACGGCAGAATCGTTTTCAAATACGCGAATGATTCCTGCTTGTTCGACGACAAAAACGCGGCCGTCGCCGGCGTTCTGAAAATCGACCGGCCGTTCGAACGTCAAATTCGGAAAAGCCTGTTGGACACCATAAACCGGCGTTTCTCCGTCCGGCAACTCATCCGGCGAATCTTTTTTATCACGACAGGAAGACATCAGGAATAATGCGGCTACGAGGCACACATGAAAAACGATCATCCGTTTTTCCTTATTTGAAATGATCGAGAAGTTGTTCATTGGTTGGAAATTTTTCGATGAGTCCCAGAAGCGTACGCAGCGCTTCTTTGGGTTGAAATTTGGCAATCGAGCGGCGTAGTTTCTGGTGCTGCAGCGTAAGCTCGCCGAAAAGCAATTCTTCATTGCGCGTCGCGGAAGCATTGACGGTGATCGCCGGAAACAAACGTTCCTCGGCTAATTCACGGTTCAGCGCCAATTCCATATTACCCGTGCCTTTGAATTCCTGAAAAATCAATTCGTCCATCCGCGAATTGGTTTCGATCAGCGCCGTGGCGATGATGGTGAGCGAGCCGCCGCCTTCGAGATTGCGCGCTGCTCCGAAAATACGTTTCGGAATTTCCAGCGCGCGGATGTCGACGCCGCCGGACAACGTGCGGCCGCTGCTTTTCTGGTGCACGTTAAACGCGCGGCCCATCCGCGTCAGCGAATCGAGCAGCATCACGACGTCTTTGCCGGTTTCGACTTTACGTTTCGCGTATTCGAGCGCGAGTTGTGCCAGCCGGATATGCCGGCCGCCTTCGCTGTCGCTCGAACTGGCGAATACTTCGCCGCGAATCGTACGCCGCATGTCGGTAACTTCTTCCGGGCGTTCGTCGATCAGAAGGACGAGCAATTCGATTTCAGGATTATCGGCGCTGATAGCGTGCGCCATTTCCTGCAGAAGCCTTGTTTTACCGGCTTTGGGGGGCGCGACGATCAGCCCGCGCTGGCCTTTGCCGATGGGACAGAGCAATTCGACGACGCGCATGCTCAGAGCGGAATACGTTCCAACAAGCTTGATTTTTTCATTCGGCTGGATAGCGTCGTGGGCGGCAAATTCTTTGAGAGCCGACCAGGCTTCGGGTGTCAATCCATTGATGCTTTTAATATCGGTTGCCTGCGGACTGCCTTTACCGCTCGGCTTGGCTTCACCTTCGATCAAAGCGCCCGCGCGGAGATTGAATTGGCGAATCAACGGCTGTGGTACGTAGACATCGGCAGGCGTGCTTTTGAGATCGAGCGACAACGCGCGCGTAAAACCAAAACCCTTTTGGTCAATTTCAAGTATTCCGGAAAACGAGTTAGACATGATGAATAATATTTCAGTGGATGTTAAGCGGAGGAATTGAAATGAATATTACAAATAGCGGCTGAACAAGCAAGCGGTTTTTTATTTCATCATGTCTTTTGGATAATATATTCTATCCAGATTAATGTTTTCACCAACCAGGAACCCAATAAATCCCGATGGCAATGCGCAAATTGCGGCATTTATTAACGCAATTTGTCCTGAACTCCAAGCCGTTCCGCCACCTTCGTCTTCGGGGGAATGACCGCTATATGGAATTTTAGCTAAAACACCAAAAGTTGCACCAACCATTGCGCCTAATACAAAACCCTCTGCATTAGCCTTTTTATGGAACTGGATTGATTTGATTGATGAAAAAAAGACTGAATGCTCAAAATTATAGTTATCTATCCAAGCAATTGTATCGCCATATATAAATACATTTTTTACTATTTCAATATGATTATCTTCAAATACTATTTTGGCTTGTTTGTTATTTGCAAACTCGTTAAAGCTTTCTTCACTTGAAGGATTGTTTAAAATTAGGTCTTTGCTATGGGAACAACCTATAACCGCTACACATAAGTATAAAAAAAATCGAATTGGCATATTCACTATTGATTTAGTAGTTAAGTATTTAGGACTATTTAAGTAATAACATTTTTTTTGATTTTATAAATTGGCCGGCTTCCAATCTATAGATATAAATGCCGCTCGGTAACTCTTTACCTTCATTATTTTTTCCATCCCATGTTATTACCTTATAACCAGCATCTTGCACTGTATTGATCAATAACCTTACTTCATGCCCAAGAATATTATAGATAGTCAATCTCACCTTAGTTTTCTCTTTCAAAGAGTAACGAAGGCTAGTTGTTGGATTAAAAGGGTTTGGTGCATTTTGATGTAAATCAAATTTATCTGGAAAAACCTGAATATTGTTTTTTGAAACTGTTTCATTAGAAATGTTCTTATCCGTAATTGATTTTAAAAAATAATCATTTTTGATTTGATGTTGCGTTGCGGAATTTAGAGATTGATCTATGTACGCACGAAAATTGCTTCCTTCCTTGATTTTAAAACCAGGTTTAAAAATTATAGAATTTCCGGCGGAAATAGTAGAATTGATAATCGTATCCGTTGCGCCATATGTTACAATAATGTTTTTCTTAGCATTTGCCATTGACGGTGGATAATAATTTAAACGCAAATGATACGGAATGTATGATTGTTGAGAATCTTCAAAAAGCTGTACCCAGCGGCCATCGAAACCGCCTCTTTTTTTCTCATGCCAACCATTTACCAAAGCATAAGGATACCCAGTCTCACAGTACGGACCATCATTAGTCAAAACACACGTTACAGTCGTTCTATCAAGCCATGTATTGTCTGGATTCGATAATTTTTTAAATAGCCCCAAACTATGCTGATTGTGTTCATAGTTGCCACACCCATCACAAAAAAGAAAACTTGAGCCCCAGAACCAATCTTTTCCTACATAACCGCTTCGGTGATCAATATCACCTCTTGCTCTCCACTTTATATTCTTTGAATGCGCAGGTATTTCTATTGTTAGTCCATCTTCACTATAAACCGGATCTGACATGTTTAGTTCAAAATCAAAATTTGGAGCGCCTGGTATTTCACTATCCCAATCGTTAGTATAATTGTGATACATTGATGGCAGTATGTCCGCTATATCTTGAAGTTCGTAGGCAATACGTTTTATTTCACTTTTTGTAATTTGTTGATTCTTATCCACTCCTGAAAATAAACCGCTGGCTGAAAAATTATCTATCCGGTTTGTCTCCCAAAATTCTGTGGCACCTTCGGCTTTTTCGTCAACAAAAACATAATGAAAATTAACTTGATAAGTTCCGCTACCATTGATTCCGGATGTGTTTGTTACATCGCCATAAGGATCGTAAACATTCACTATTGCTAGACTTGACTCATTTTTTGTAAATAAACCGATAGTGTCTTTAACGAATTGTAATTCTTGACCATTTAAGTTATCGGGATCATTGGATTCAGCTTTATCCCACTGGGAACGCCATATAAGCACATGTTTACCATCTTGCGTCTCGTGAAAATTTAGGTAAGGATCCCCAAACTTCAAACCATTTTGGATTTTGTGAGTTGTAATAATTACATAACTAATTTGTTCACCTTGACCTGGAGTCCGTCCAACCATATCGACCCTAACTTCAATGTGTTCCCAGTCATGTAATTTACCCTCTTTATCGATTGCTTGATAAGGGTGATAAAGCAATTTTAGACATTTACGAGGAATCCCATTGACATCATTTTCCATAAATTCTATGATTGAAGTATATAGCGTTGGCCTAATATTCCAATAAATGAAATAAGGATCAGTATCCTTCTCAATAAATCGATGCAAATTTTCAGTCCAGTCTAATCCGTTTTCTTGAAACACTTGATCGCCGTCAAAACCCCAACTAGTTAACCAATCCCATCCTTTTAAACTGACCCCATAGTGGATCCCTTCTTGCGAACGTTTTAAAATTATTGGAGAGTAATAATGTAAAAATCTTTTTCTTTCTTCATTTGTCAGATTAAATGGAACAGTGAATTGAGTGCTATGATATTTTGCACTAGAATTTTGTGTTTCAGAATAATTTTGCCCGTAACAGATGTAGTTTTGATCAATAAAAGTTAAACGAATGTATGACGTCAATGGTTCAGAATAACCAGCACCCGGCGATTTAAAGGTATAGTTAAAATTGATTACTCCATTTGCATCTGTAGTTCCAATTAATGATTTATAATCGCTATAGCAATAACTTCCAGCACAAATAACTCCTTGATAATGGGTGCAATATATTGCTGCTTCAAAACGAACTTGTACTCCAGCAACTGGTTCATTAAGAGTGTTTTTGACAACAGCCTGTGCTGAATAACTTAAATTTGATCCGTAAGATGGATCTTGAAACTCTTGCGAAAAAATAGAGTTCAACTGAAAGTAAACACAAACCAGTATTATTCTAAATAACAACTTATTTCTCCTAAAAAATTGGGGTTTCATTATATTATTTGAGTTATTAAAAATCAATAGCCTGCTCAGGTAAATCTTTTTTTATTTTATTCTCGTAAATATCAAGCGGTTTTTTAACTGGTGAAAAGTTATCAGAAGGTGTACATTGATGCCGGAATTACCGGAAAGGAATTGAAATATGAAAACGCTCTGGTTTTTATTTTTGTCAATTATCGCGGCCTGCTCTTCGCCGAAAGATACGCCGGCTACATTGCCGATATCCGACTCATCTAAAACCGTTTTGGTGACAAAAGACGAGCCCGGCGATATTTTAGTCGTATCGGGAACGGTATATGCTGACGACGGCATTACGGCTGTGCATGGCGCGCGCATGTTCGTGTATCACACGGATCAAAAAGGTTATTATTCTCCCGAAAACGATCCCCGCTATCCCCGAATTAAAGGCTCGTTAACCACGGATTCATCCGGCGCTTATGAATTCCTGACGATTTTGCCGGGCGCTTATCCTTCGGGGGGCAATCCGGCGCATATTCATTTCGTGGTCAAACACGACGGTTATTTTGACGCCGAGCCGGAACTGCTTTTCGACGGAGACCGGTATTTAAAACAAGAAGATTACCAACGTGAAGCGGCTTTAGGCCGTTTCGGATCGATCCGGAAACTTCACAAAGATTCTGCCGGCGTAAGCCGATGTACATTTGACATAAAATTGCGCAAAAAATAAATGTCGATTTCCTAAGCGGCCGTTCGTCTTTTAATTAAAATCGTTCAATTTTCAAGGAGAAAAATATGGCGCAATTTATTTTGTTGCTACAAGGAGGAGAATTTTCTGAATATTCGGAGGAAGAAATGCAGCGTATTCGTGACGAATATTACGCATGGTCTCAGAAATTAGCCTCAGAAGGCCGTGATCTCGGAGGCAACGAATTGGCGGGTACCGGACGGATCTTAAGAAAAAAAGACGGCCAGTATGTTGACGGCCCTTTTACAGAAACTAAAGAAGCCGTAGCCGGGTTTTTTCAGATCGAAGCGAGAGATCTGGAGGAAGCCACGGCCATTTCCCGCGAATGCCCGCATTTGAAATTTAAAGGCAAAGTTGAAGTCCGCGAAATCGTCGTGCATTAAAAATGATCCGCCAAAATAAACAGGAGCTAAAATGAAAAACCTTTTAATCATTTTTTTCACGTTCGTAACGTTGATTTCTTGTCAAAACACCAATGAAAAAGATCGGATAACATCAGAAAATGAAAAACTGGTGAGACAATGTTTTGACTATTTCAATAAACATCAATGGAAGGAAATGGCCGAATTATATATTGACACGGCAGAATTCAAAGACCCTTCCCTGGGACGTGGGATAGTGAAACAAACCCGGCAACAAATCGTCGATAAATACTCTGCGTTAAATAAGATGTTTCCGGATATTCGCGACGATATTGTTCAAATCTATCATTCCGGTGAAAAGAATATTATCGTTGAATTTGTTTCAAGCGGAACTGCTCCGGACAATTCTAAATTTGAATTACCTATTTGTACGATTTTTACGATTGAAAACGGTAAGATCGTCAAAGACTTCACGTATTACGATAATTTTTAGAGCGCCGGAACTCATAAAAAAAATAATAAAAAGGAAATCTTATGCCTCAATATGTTTTGCTTTTACCGGGCGGCGATTTTGAAGGCGTTTCGGCTAACGACATGCAAAAAATCAGCGAGGATTATTTGTCCTGGGTCGATGCGTTAAAAAAAACGGGGCGCTACAAACGCGCCGCACATTTGCTCGACACCGGCCGGGTCTTGCATAAAGAAAAAGACCGGATCGTCGACGGACCTTTCACGGAAACGAAAGAAGCGATCGACGGTTATTATCAATTGGAAGCTAAAAATTATGAAGAAGCGGTTGAGTTAGCCAAAACGTGTCCGCATTTAAAATACGGCGGCGTGGTTGAAATTCGAGAAGTGATGGAACATCAGGAGGAGTGAATCATGGGTTATTTTACCAAAGAATTTCTGGAATTTTTCCGCGCATTGGAAAAAAACAATTCAACCGAATGGTTTCGTGAAAATAAATCGTGGTATGAAACGGCTGTTAAAGAACCGTTCTACCGTCTCGTCGAAGAATTAATTCAACGCATTCATCACGACGATCCGAAAGTTACCATCGCTCCAAAAGACGCGATTTTCAGGATCAACCGCGACATTCGGTTTTCGAAAGACAAAAGCCCTTACAAGACGCACGTGTCTGCTCTCATTTCGCGTGAAGGCAGAAAATCGAAAGAAGCGCCGGGTTTTTACTTACAATTATCCTCACATGAAATCATGGTGGCCGGTGGCGCGTACGTGGTCGAAAAAGAAAATCTACGTAAGATTCGAACAAAAATTGCGCGGTCGTCTAAAGAATTCGACAAAATCCTCAAACAACCGGATTTCAAAAAGAAATTCGGTACGTTACAGGGCGAAACGAATAAAATTCTTCCCAAAGAATTTCAAACGATTGCCCGCCAGCAGCCGCTTATTGCGAATAAGCAGTTTTTTTACATGACCGAGCTGCCGGCGAAAATCATTACAGGCAATCTTTTGCCGGATGTTTTGATGGAGTACTACAAAGCCGGGCGTGCAATCAATAATTTTCTCAGAGAAGCGATGTATGGAAAACGTTAAAAAAAATCGGAACTGGCCTCAAAAATGAAAAAAATAAATAACGAACCTCTCCGACAAGAGAGGTTTTTACATATTAAACGCGTTGCAATCAGTCAGGCATTTTTCTAAAACGGCTGCCCAAACTTGTCAGCAATCTTTTTAGGCCGCATCGACAGATTATTTTGACCGGATTCTTTTTTGGGTTTCCGTATGTGGGAAATTTAAAATTTAAACTGACCCGAAAAAACATACCCCTCTCGCTTCTTATCGTACTCTTCTTAAAATCTTGCAAAAAAACTCTAAAATTATGTATTGCGGCTCGGCAAAAAATTGCTACATTGCGCGTAAATTTAAAAACACAAAGCAATGAAATTAATGAAGTACATTAGGATCTTAATCGCGCTTATCACGGGGCTATATTTTTTTAACGTTAAGATAGCTGCGCAGGAAATTGACGCCAACAATAAAACTAAAAAAAGTTTGTACCCGATTCCGATTTTGATTTGGTCTAAGGAAACCAAATTCGGGTACGGCGCGGCGTTACTATACACAACCAAAAAAGATTCGCTGTCAAAGTCGAATTTAATCGGCGGGATGTTTCTGTACACGCAGCGAAAACAAATTTCAATCGGATTCAGCACGGATCATTATTGGGATGATGAAATCTATCATCTGATTACCAGCGCCGGATACTCCAAGTTTCCGAATTATTTTTACGGAATCGGCGCGAATACGCCTGACAGTTCAGAAGAAAATTTTACGCCGCAAACCTTTTCTGTTTTGGCCAACTTCCACAAAAAAATCCGGCCGAATTTTTACGTCGGAGGAATTATGGAAATGGATTATAATAAAATAATCGAAGTTGAAGACGGAAGAATTCTTGATACAGCGAATGTACCGGGGCGTTATAAAAAATGGACGTCTGGATTGGGCGCCGTCGTTTTCTGGGATTCACGTAACAGCAACACATTCCCTACTCATGGAAGTTTTCACCAGTTTTCAGTCGTGCCATTTCATCGGGTGATCGGAAGTAGCTATAATTTTGTCCGGATCAACCTTGATTTGAGGCAATATTTTACATTCTTGGGCAGTCATGTTTTGGCGTATCAGGTTTTTGGCAATTTTATTCCCGGCCGGCCGCCGTATCACAAAATGTCGATGTTCGGCAGCATGACGTATACGCGTGGTTATTATCCGGCGCGGTACCGCGACAAACACATGGCCGCTTTTCAAACTGAATACCGGTCACCGATGTGGTGGCGCTTTGGATTGGCTGCGTTCGGTGGATACGGCGACGTCGCACATTCGCTCGGCGATTTTAGAGTGAAACGATTCAAATATTCGGCCGGATGGGGCATTCGTTTTGCCCTCGATAAAGAAAATCGTACGAATATCCGATTGGATTTCGCATACGGCAAAAATTCATCCTATCCGACGATTGCCTTCGGCGAAGCTTTTTAAAATAGCCGCGAAAAGCACAAAAAAAATACAAAATAGTTGAATGACCGGAACCCTTAAGCCATAACTGCGTAATACCTGACCATCCAATTTTTCATACTATCCAAAGGAACTCTCATGCTAAAAATTATTACGATATTGGCGTGCGTCGTCGGACTGAGCGTTATCGGATATTGGGTCAGTGAAGGAAGAGAAACGAAATACGAACAGCCGACCGGCCTTGCCGAAGAAAAAAAATGGGTCGATACCGTTTCACTTCCGCATTTTTCCAAAAAACAATTTTCCGGTGGTGACCTTAAAAGGGGAAAAATTCTTGACGACCAACCGTCATACACGCGTTATTATATTACGTATCGCAGCGGAGAATTGAAAATTTCCGGAATCATGAACGTGCCGAAAGGCAAAGGCCCTTTTCCCGTTTTAATTTTGAATCACGGATACATTCCTCCCAAGATTTATACCAACGGCCGCGGGCTTAAGCGCGAACAAGATTATCTCGCTAAACAAGGTTACGTCGTCATTCATCCCGATTACCGCAACCACGCCGATTCCGACAAAGACACCACTAACGGCGTACGATTCCGGCTGGGCTATGTTGAGGACGTGATCAATGTCGTACATGCTGTAAAGAACTCCGATTATAAATTTTTTGATAAAGAGCGTATCGGCATGCTCGGCCATTCGATGGGCGGTGGTATATGTTTAAACGTTATGGTCGCGCAGCCGAAGTTGGTCAAGGCGTTCGTGCTCTTCGGAACAGTCAGCGCCGATGTTCGGGATAATTTTTATCGCTGGTCAGTTCGAAGTTCGGAAGGCGACAG